>NZ_JASCPT010000003.1:0-172443 GCF_029959775.1 Pseudomonas sp. PS01270
AACATTAATTTAATCTGTTATCGATGAAATTAAATTTGTTATCTGCGCGCGCCCCCCCCCCCCCTGCGCGAAAAACCTACGCTACCGACTCGCTCGATCTTCGAGACGGCAACGTAGATCCAGATTTGAGATCACCGACTATGGAAATCCAAACCTGTTCTGCTATTTACCCACGCAGCTTTGACAGGGTATTCGTTGCCAATTTGGGCTATATACTCGATGGAATCTGGCTCAAATTTTTGTGCAGCCACTTTCAAGATGCTTTTAATATCTGCTGCTACCTCAGAGTCTCGACTTTGAGCATAGTTGTAGGTTTTGTGCCAAACAGTATCGACTTCATTTAGCTTTTCCCAGCCGTTGGTGCCCATGTAAGCATTGAAGTAATAGCGCTGGTTGTCGATATTTGACAGGTCTAGCGAGAGCGTTACGTGAAGCGTCATCGATGAATCCTCTAGAAAGGCTGAGGCACGGAGGCCAATTGCGTGATTTATTACTGATACCATCTATCAGCCTTTTTAGTTGTGGCAGATAATTATTGCAGACGTCAATCGCCGGATAAGTATTTTTATTCAATCTCAATTGCAATAATTTATCATTAACGCATGAGGCCGGCTCGCTTCCTGAAATGGGTTCTTTGAAGCAATTTGTAATAAATCAACGAAATTTTGACGGCATTTTTTTGAGCGAAAACAAATAACACAATTAAAGAAAAGTAGTATGGCATTTTGCCTTTTCTATGTGGTATCACTTAGGATCCAATCGACACGCAAAGGAAAATGCATATGTCTGGTTCCGGCGTCAGCTACCTGGGCCCTTCCACTCCGACCACGTCGTGTACGGCTCTCCAGTTTGATACGCAGCTCGCTTCACCGAAGGCACCCGTTGTTGCACTGTTGAGTGTCGATGACATTCTCGAAGTTGTGTTCGCCGGCCCCGGCAACCAAGTCGTGACTGCATTGTGGAACGGCGAGGAGGCAGGGGGAATCGTTGATCCCCATTTGAATCAATTGCGCAGCTGTATGACCCAAGGCGCACAGTTTGTTGCGCGCGTCCTACGCCTTGGCGGCGGCCAGGTACGCCTTCGTGTCTATCACGTCTAACTCAGAGCAAGGAGAGCTCCATGATCACCATCGTAGGAGGGGTTTACCGAGAGCGCTGCATGCGCCCGGCCTGGGACGATATTTATGGGTCGGCGGGACGTGCGGCAACGGCCATTGCGCGCTTCGGCGGAAAGGCAGAACTGCAGGCATATGTCGACAGTACCAGTGAAGTCGTCCTCGATGCCCGCGCGACCGCTGAAGGCTTCCAGTTCAACGCCGTTGCCCTGAAGGAAGGAGTGACCTTCGAATACATTCATGGCCTCTCTACTCCAGATATCCGGCGCGGGACTCAACGCAACTCGATGTTGCAGATCAATGCAGAGAAGGTACTTCGCTTTGGCATGATTGATGGCACGGCTGTCATTGAGGCCAAGTACGCAGTATTTGATCCGCAGAATGCCGACGGTCCAGAGTCCTTCAAGGCAAACGGCTCCAAAGCCGAGCATCTGGCATTGGTTTTGAACCGTCACGAGGCCCATCAATTAGTATCCGACTCGCGTGACCTTTCCCCACAGGAACTGGCCACGGCGCTGGCTAGCCAAGAAGGCGCTGAAGTGGTCGTGATCAAGATGGGGCCGTTGGGCGCCCTGGTATACGACAAGGGCTCTATTTCCCACGTCCCTGCTTACCGCACTAAGCGTGTGTGGAAGATTGGTTCTGGAGACACCTTTGCCGCTCATTTTGCGCTGGGGTGGATGGATAGCGGCCTTTCTGGTGCCCAACAACATAGTTTGACACACGCACATCAATAAAATCAGTCACTTACATGACCTTCAGCGCTCCCAAGATGACAACATAACTTGACACAACCCATGGCAATATTCGAATGACGGGATGAGTTTATAACAACATAGTTTGACACTACCCGCAGGAGCGAAGTGGTGCCGAACAAATATTTTGACACCAGTGGCTCATTGAATTCAGGGCGTAACCGGCTTAACGGAGCACGCTAGCTGAATAAGTATTTTGACAAAAATGCCCGATGCGGTCGCGTCCCCGCTTGCGATGGTTCTACGTAGCTGCAATTGGATCAAAATGACATGCCCTCAGCTACCTGAATCAGCATTTCTTCGACCCGATGTGTGCCGTGGGTTGTAGTGAGCATCGCAGTTGGATTTTTGCCCGAAAAACGGGATTTGGGTTTGGAAAGCCATTGTTTGGCCTTCCCTGCGTCCCCGAAGATCACCTCGGCCAGGGCGGTAATGTGTGCAAAGCGGAACAGTCGATCGCTCTCATCCACCGTTAAGAGCTGATTGCTGACCAATTTTGTTTTGAGCGTTTTGAGTGGAATGATTCTGTCGCGTTCTTCCGGACTTATGGTTCCAACGTCGCAAAGCGACATGATCATGCTGGCCGAGAAGCCAGCTACGATCATCTCGTGAATGTCCTGATCAGAGGCGTTTGAGGGGATATTTAGAGACGCCTCCAGCCGGATGCGGTAGGCATGATAAGCATCATCACGAAGGACTCCAGCAAACATGGGCTGCACTGATGTTGTGCCATGCGTAGGCTTCAGCACTATTGTGCCATTCGCTACCGTAATCGTTAGATCGTCTCCAACACTTACCCCCATTTTGACAAGCAATTCTGGAGGTAAATCAACGATGACATCGCCGCTACCGTCCTCAGTACTCTGGCATTTGACTATCCAACGCTCGCGTTCATTCATGATCGTCCGGCTCTCATTTCTTCATTAGAGAAGACACGTCATTATGCTCGCGCGCAGAGGTGACTCGTCATTGGATAACCGTGCATAGAGGCAATTCTTGCTGGTTATTGCGACGAGCGGCTGCGCCCTCCGGCGTATCGGCAAAGATGCCAGCGAAAAGCTCGACTGCACGCTCGCCGTTTTCACTTTCGAGTGCTACATCGGACGGTAATGGGTCTGCGACAGCCATCGGTCTAGTCAGAAAGATACTCGCCGAAGGTAAGGAAATCAGTCGTAACGTGAGTTGGTGACTTTCCATCGGCTGGAATCACCATCCAACCTAGTCCGAACCTCGACTGCTAGCGACTCAAAACCGCTGTAGACGGAAGGCCGTAATCGGCTAAGCAGCCAGTCGAGTACATCACAGGTGTACCGTTTTTTCTGACCTGCGGATTTAGTGATAATGACCGGCACGACAAAGCGTGCCGGCCAACTTCACTACTGCTGTTTCACTTTTTAATAGACACAATAGTGGCTTTGCCGCCCTCTAGCCGAAAGGAAAACGACACTCGGTCTCCTGCCGTCAGCCCTGTCAGTTGATCTTCCGTAACGGAAAAAGCCATGGTCATCGGCGGCCATTGCACAGCTGGAACAGCGCCGTGAAAGATGGTCACCGTATGCTTCGTAGTATCGATAGCCTTGATCGTTCCGTCGGCGTTGGCGACTGGAGCCTGCGTTGTTTCCTGCTTCATCTGCATGCCCTCCATTCCGTCCATTTTCATGCCCGGCATGTCCTCTGCCAGGGCAGAAAAAGACAACGCTACTACGGTGCTGGCAACTGCAATCAGGGTCAGTTTCATACGACTTTTCCTTGAGGGTTGATGGGTTCAACTGAGAGGTGGCGGCGACGCATCAGGCGATAGGCCGCCGGAATGACAAACAGGGAAAGCAAGGGTGCCGTGACCATGCCGCCGACCATGGGTGCAGCAATTCGGCTCATCACCTCGCTGCCGGTCCCGCTACCCAGCAAGATGGGTAAGAGCCAGCAATAATGACGGCCACGGTCATGGCCTTGGGTCGAACACGCTGCACGGCGCCTTCACGAATCGCCGCAACCAGACCGCGCTCAGTGCTGTCGCCGAGGTCTTCACGTTCGGCCCAGGCGTTCTTCAGGTAGAGCAGCATGATCACGCCAAACTCGGCGGAAACACCGGCCAAGGCGATAAAACCGACCCCGGTGGCGACTGACAGGTTGCGCCCTCAAGCGTATTGGCGAAGATGTCAGCGAAAAACTCGATTACACACCGGGCGTATTTACCGTCGAACGTCATATCCGTGGCAATTGGATCTGCGAACAGTGCGAAACACTGATTCAGGCGCCAGTACCGGCGCATGTGATCGACATAGTTATCCCAACCGCTGGGCTGCTGGCCCAGGTGATGATCGCCAAGTTCGCCGATCATTTACCGCTGTATCGCCAGGAAAAAATCTTCAGCCGTGCCGGCTTGGCCATACCGCGCTCGACGCTGGCGCAATGGGTCGGTGCCTGCGGCGTACAGTTGCAACCGCTGGTCGACGCCTTGCGCGACGTCGTGCTCCAACACAACGTAATACATGCCGACGAAACGTCGGTGCAGATGCTTTCAACAGGCGCCAGGAAAACCCATCGAGCGTATGTCTGGGTCTATGCCACGACACCATTTGCTTAGCTGAGCGCTGTCGTTTACGACTTCGCCCAGCCGCGCGGGTGAACATGCCCGCACTTTCCTGCACGGTTGGAAGGGCCTGTTGGTGTGCGACGGCTTCTCTGGTTACAGCGCCAGCTTTGACCTAGGCGTGACCGAAATCGCCTGCATGCCTCACGCTCGGCGCAAGTTCTTCGATTTACATGCGACCAACAAAAGCCAGTTCGCCGAAAAGACTCTTTACTACATCGCAAACCTTTACGAAGTCGAGCGTGAAGTACGTGACTTGGAAGCGGATTTACGACGCCGAATACGGCAGGAAAAAGCCGCGCCGCTCATCAATGCACTGCATGCCTGGATGATCGCGCAGCGCCAGCTGGTGCCCGAAGGCTCAGCCATCGCCAAAGCCTTGGATTACAGCCTTAAAAGCTGGACGGCGTTGACGCGCTACCTCGACGATGGCGCGGTGCCCATTGACAATAATCGGGCGGAGAACCAGATCCGACCGTGGACCATTGGGCGTTCGAACTGGCTGTTCGCAGATTCTTTACGCAGCGGCAAACGCGCGGCTGCGATCATGAGTTTGATCCAGTCGGCACGGCTCAATGGGCATGATCCGTATGCCTATATGAAAGACGTGTTGGCGCGGCTGCCGACGCAGAAGATGAGTCAGATTGACGTGTTGCTGCCGCATAAGAGGCAGCCGGCGTAATAACGTAATGAGGGTTCGGCATTGGTCAGGCTCCTTTGCGCGGGTGGTTGGTTTGTTATGCAGCGTCCATGTCGAATCTCCCGTTAAAATTGGGGGGGCCGCAGAATTCGGAAAAAATCGTACGCGAAGGTTTTCCGAATTCGGCGGGTTTCCCTTCTAGAGGTGTTCAGGCGGATTGCCATATAGCTTGAGAAGTTCTTCCACCACATCGCTATCAGAAGATCGCCATATATCTTCGTTACCTTTGTCCACCATAGAGCTCGATGATCCCAGGTACAGCCTATATTTACTGGTTAGTACTCGGTCTGCTGGAGGCGTGCGGTCCACCCGACGGTAATCCTTCTGCTCAGTGCCACACTTCCAGCCCCTGGGTGTTAGGTGCCACTCCGTCCACTCGTCACTGGTTGGCATACCGCACACCTCTGGTTAACAATCTGCTCGATTTCATGTTGTTCTTCCTTGCGTGTCACCAGATCCTACTGCTTACCGTGGCCGGCTGTCGTCACACATTCTCCCAATAATAAGGCGTGTCCTTGCTGCGTCACGGATAGGTTGCCCGAGCAAGCGAGGTGTCAGTGCCCGCGCGCATGTCTATAGGCTCGGTGCTGTTCAAAGAGGACCAAGCTATCCGCACACAAAAGCAGCTACAAATAACTTCATTGGGCACTTGACCCTGTAGTAGGTACAGGCTGTTGAATGGGGGAATTATCCTTCGCGGTAGAAGCATCATGAACCAAGAAAACAAGCTCAAGCCGGTCCTCCGTCTTCACGTGCAGAAGAAAGAAGAGTGTTGCGGATCTGACCATCAGCATGGGTCTGTTAAGGCTGCTGAACCCAGGCATCACAAAGAACATGGCCACGATCACGATCACGATCACAAGCATGCGCATGCCGATGCGTGCTGTGCTCATGGCACACTAGCTACCGAAGGTGTGGCTATTACCAAGAGCAGCCCCGCCCCGGAAGGGACTAACAGGGTTCGCTACCGCATCGATAAAATGGATTGCCCTACTGAGGAGCGCTTGATCCGAAACCGACTGGAGCCAATGGCCGGAATTGTTCGGCTCGACTTCAATCTCCTGAATCGAGAGCTGACAGTCCATCATCGGCTGGATGATCCGCAACCAATCGTCGCCGCCTTAGTCGCTTTGGACATGGGTCCGAGCCTGCTTGAGGCCGGTGCCGCGCCATCAGCGGTTCCCCCGGCCTTGAGCGCCAAACTGAAAGGATTGCTGGCCATCAGCGGCTTGGCTGCTATCGCCGCTGAAGTCATCGCGTGGACAACTGGGCAGGAAGGCTCTTGGCCGGTGATGGTGCTTGCCGCTCTTTCCATTCTTAGCGCTGGCTTGCCTACCCTAAAAAAGGGTTGGATTGCGATTAAGAACTTTACTCTGAACATTTATTTTCTGATGTCGCTGGCTGTCGTTGGTGCTCTCGTCATTGGTAAGTGGCCTGAAGCTGCGATGGTGGTTTTCCTCTTCGCTATTGCTGAAGCTATCGAAGCACTTTCTTTGGAGCGAGCGCGTAACGCGATCAAGTCGCTAACTGCGTTGGCGCCGGAAACCGCCGAAGTAATGATTGACGGTGCCTGGAAAGATCAGCCCGTGGCGAGTGTGTTACTCGGTAGTCGTATTCGGGTTCGTACAGGTTCGCGAGTACCGTTGGATGCCAGCGTCGAGTCTGGTCGCGCTGCGCTTGATCAGGCCCCAATTACTGGCGAAAGCCTTCCAGTTGATAAGCAGGTCGGTGACCCGCTTTACGCAGGCAGTATCGTTACCGACGGAGTGGTTGAAGCGACTGTGACGGCCGTAGCAGGAGAAAGCACTCTTGCTCGTATCGCTGCGGCCATACAAGACGCGCAAGCTCAACGAGCCCCTACTCAACGGTTTGTAGATCAGTTTGCACGTTATTACACCCCGGCTGTAGTGGTTCTTGCCCTGTTGGTTGCCGCGTTGGGCCCCGTTCTGTTCGCTGGTACCTGGGGCGATTGGCTCTATCAGGCGCTGGTCCTCCTAGTCATCGCCTGCCCGTGTGCTTTGGTAGTTTCAACGCCAATTACCGTTGTCAGTGGACTTGCCGCGGCTGCCAAACATGGCATTTTAATTAAGGGCGGTGCATACCTCGAAAGCGGGCGACTTCTTAAAGTTGTGGCACTCGACAAAACCGGAACTTTGACCCAAGGCAAGCCGGTACTGACTGATACCGAGCCGTTTGGTGATCTACCCATCGAAATGGCTTTGAAGATCGCTGCGAGTCTCGACGACCACAGCACGCACCCAGTGGCAAAGGCGTTGGTCAACGGCTGGAAATTACAGCAACCAGACGTCGCTCCCTTTTCGGTTGAGGACTTCGGTGTACTCAACGGTCGTGGTGTCAAAGGCGTTATTGATGGTCAATTATGGCACCTGGGCAACCACCGCTTGGTTGAGGATTTAGGTCTGTGTTCGCCTGCGCTTGAAGCCCGATTGTCATTGCTCGAAAACGCAGGAAAAACAGTAATCGTGCTTTGCGCCGCCAGAGGTCCGGTGGCGATTTTTGCTGTGGCGGACACAGTAAGACCTGAAAGCATTGCAGCCGTAACTGCTCTGAAAGCATTGAATGTCGTACCGGTGATGCTCACGGGCGACAATCCTGCAACGGCCAAGTCCATCGCCGCGCAGCTCGGTATACAGGATGCACGCGGAAACTTGATGCCGGAGGATAAACAAGTCGCCGTCGCGGAACTCAAACGCCGCTTTGGTACTGTTGGCATGGTGGGCGATGGTGTGAACGATGCTCCAGCATTGGCGCAAGCCGACATTGGTTTTGCGATGGGGGCCGCAGGGACTGCCACAGCCCTTGAAACGGCTGATGTCGCCATCATGGATGACGACCCACGCAAGATTGCTGATTTTATTAGCCTGAGTCGTCGATGTGCCTCTGTTTTGAAGCAAAACATCGGACTGGCCTTGGGTATCAAAGTTGTATTTTTGGCGCTTGCATTGTCCGGCCACGCTACGTTGTGGATGGCTGTTTTCGCCGATATGGGAGCGAGCCTGCTGGTCGTATTCAACGGACTGCGGCTACTGCGTCGGTGATACGAAAGCTGCGACTTCGTCTTCAATTACATGCCCACACAAGGAAATCAAATCATGCAATGTCCGATCTGCAAAGATACTGCCCTCGTAATGACTGAGCGCCAAAGCATCGAAATTGATTATTGCCCTCAATGCCGTGGCGTTTGGCTCGACCGAGGTGAACTCGACAAGATCATCGAGCGCAGCCAACAACAGGAGGCCGTTAGGTTTCTTCCACAGAACCCAATTCCACCCGTACAGAATGCTCCTCCAGCAGTACAACCCGGTTACAGCCAGCATGGAGATAGCCAAGCTCATGGAGATCAGCGAGGAAGTCACGGTGGCGGTTGGAGAGAAGGTGGCCATCAGAGCAGTCATCAGAGCGGCCATCAAAGTCATGGTGGACATCAAAACCCGAGTGGGCATCAGGGGCAACAGTCGTACCGCAAAAAATCATTTTTGCAGGAGATGTTCGATTAAGGCTGCGATTTCGCGCTTTGATCGGGATATACCTCGAACCAGCACCAATTGTGAAATAGGGTGTTTCATGAGATGGAACGGTTTTGGGTATTAGCTGGTCTTTATATCCTGCAATCGACTCGTAGCAAGGGTGCTACCTGGGTGGTTGGAGTTTCAGCGAGCGGCGTTTGAGGAAAAGGTTATGAGTTCAGGACACAGTCACGGCCAGGTACGCGCCGGTCACGAAAAGTTGCTGTGGATCGCACTCACCCTGACGACAAGCTTTATGGTCGCGGAGGTCATTGGAGCTTTTGTCACCGGCAGCCTGGCCTTATTATCCGACGCGGCCCACATGCTGACGGACGTTGCGGCTTTGGCGATATCCTTGGTCGCTATTCATATAGCCAAGCGCTCTGCGGATAGGAAGCGGACCTTCGGGTACGCACGATTTGAAATACTTGCAGCCACCTTCAATGCGGTCTTGCTATTTTTAGTCGCTATATACATCGTTTATGAAGCGTATCTGCGACTTAAAGTCCCGGCGGAAATCCAGTCGACTGGCATGTTGGTCATTGCGGTGTTCGGGCTCATCGTCAACCTTGTTTCAATGCGCCTACTGAGTGCTGCCAGTGGGGAAAGCCTCAATGTGAAGGGCGCTTATTTAGAGGTCTGGAGCGATATGGTGGGGTCTATTGGTGTCATCATCGCAGCTCTTTTGATCCGTTTCACCGGCTGGACTTGGGTTGATTCACTTGTCGCGGCTGGCATCGGGTTCTGGGTGCTGCCCAGGACTTGGTCATTGCTCAAGGAAAGCATGAACATATTGCTGCAAGGGGTTCCAGAGGGCATCGATATTGAGAAGGTAGAGGCAACGCTTTATGGCATTGAGGGGGTCAAGAATATCCACGATTTGCATATCTGGGCTTTGACCAGTGGTAAAAGTGTTATGAGCGTCCATCTTGTCGCTGACTCGGCTTCCCGCAGCGAGCAAGCTATCTTGGCTGAAGTAACCAGCCTTATGAGTGATAAGTTCCACATCAGCCATACTACCGTCCAAATGGAAGGATCTGATTTTCACGATCAACTGGCTGACGATCATGAGGGTATGGTCCACTAACTGAGTCGTGGTGTTTATTTAAGCTGGATGAACGTTTATACGTCGCGATACAGATCAAAAGGGTCGATTAAAATGGTCAGAAATATTTTAAGTTATTCTGGGCTGGCTTTGTTTTTGGCTTTTGTTGCGCAGCCAGCTTTTTCAACACCTGCTAATCCAGAAAGGGTATACGGGTGGATTGAGGAAGGAATACTTTTACCAGAAAATATTGCTGTGAAAGTAAAGTTAGATACAGGGGCTCTTACATCCTCGATGGATGCGAAAGACTTAGAACGATTCCGTAAAAATGGAGAGGAATGGGTTCGTTTCAACGTTAAAGTAAAAGACACAAAAACTAAGAAGGTGAGTAACGCACTCTTCGAGCGACGCGTCGAAAGAAATGTAAAGGTTCGAGGCGCCGGTGGCGCTGAACATCGTCCAGTAGTCATGATGACGATGTGCATAGGTGATAAAATTTATAAGGAAGAGTTTTCACTGAAGGATCGAGGCGACATGAACTACCCCGTATTGATTGGTCGCAAAACTTTGGGGGTCTTGGGGGCGGTCGATGTTTCACGCACATTCACTAACGAACCAAACTGTAATTAAACACCTGAATTATACATTTTATCTATACGTGCAGGGTGAATGTATTGAGAAAATAGCTCGGCAGAATTTTGCAGCTTTTTTGATGCTTGATGTGGCCGACTAAATAGTCTTAAAAAAAAGCTCACCCGGATGCTGATTTTTAGGAAGAGTTAGAAGTGGCGCCATGCAACGATTAGTAGTTGCATGGCTTCTAATCAAAGTATGCTCATACTATAGGGTCATTTTAGATCTTTCTCGCGCAGCTCCACTTATTTTGGTGTTTTCACTGATTGACGCTCAAATGTCTGCGCGAGCTTTAACGGTGTTGACGCTTTGGACTGGCAGGTACTGAACAGATCAAGCTCTGGGCGATATGATGTAGTTTGAATACCCATCAACCCCAATATAGAATGGAATAAGTTGTCATGGGACAGTGATACGTCACGCTGTTCCTTCAAACATTGGGAATCGAGGGTTTGACGCGACTGCATGTCTTTGGAGATCCAGATTACCATGGGGATACTAGTCTGCTCGCTGGGAGCCATGGCATAAGGAAGTCCGTGCAAGTAAAGCCCATTCTCGCCGAGGGACTCACCGTGATCAGAGACATAAAGCATCGCCGTATCAAAACGTTCAGCGTTACGCTTTAGCAGGTCGATCGTTTGCCCAAGTACGTAGTCCGTATAACTGAGACTGTTATCATAGGCACTGACAATGCTTTCGCGCGTACAACGTTCAAGTTGGTTATTATTGCAAACGGGCCCGAATCGTTCGAACGCTGGTGGATAGCGCTTCGAGTAGGATGGGCCGTGACTGCCTTTCATGTGTAGCACCACGATTGAATCCCGCTGCTGTTTATCCAAGTAGGCTTGTAAATCTTGCAATAAGACTTCGTCGTAACACTCGTCGGCTCTACATAATCCCAGCGTTTTTTGATTGTTCAATTTTTCATTTGGTACTCGGTCGCAAATGCCTTTGCAACCCGAGTTATTGTCTCTCCAAAGGACCGATACTCCGGCCCGCTGCAAAACGTCTAATAGTCCTTCTCTACGCAGCGCCATACCGTCTTTGTAGCCTTCTTTACCCACATCCAGGAACATGCAGGGTAAGGAAACGGCCGTAGCTGTTCCACATGAGCTGACATTGGTAAAACTTAAGACACCACGCCTGGCCAATTCCGGATTGGTATCCCGGGCATAGCCATTGAGGGAGAAGTTAGCGGACCTAGCGGTTTCACCCACCATAAGTACCGTTAGCCGTGGTTTGCGTACACCAGCAGTGGCTTCTTCACGGCGGGCATCAGCACCAATGGTTTTTAATTCGGTGGGAACTGCTAGCTGGCGACGCGTATACCCATGGATTGCCGAAACCACATTCGACGGAACCAACATCAATCGGAGTTCGCGATGGTTACGCATCAGCGATGCATAGGATTGATAAAGCGTAAATACGATGACCGCCAAGCAGGTGAGCGCTACCGCCACACCCATCAATCGATGAGCAAGTGCGCGAGACCACGATCGTTGGATCAAACGGACTCGGGTGATAATCAACCCCGGTATAACACCAAAGCCCAGCATCCACAGCAGTAGTTCCCAGTTCAGCAGGTCCGTGGCCTCGGAGCTGTCCGTCTGCATCACATTCGTTAGCATGCTGTAATCAATTACTATGCCATAGCTATTCATAAAGTAACTCGTTGCTGCCGCAACCAGCAGCACGATAGCTAGCACAGGTTTTATCAAGCGTCCCCAGGCCATCACGCTGAGCAATACGTATAGCCAAATCAACACGAACCAAGGCAGGCTAAGCACGAATATGGTGTTTCCGTCCTGTAGGCCTCCCACGCCTTGCCAGACAGCTCGCCAAAATGGCCAGTTACTAAACAATAGAAGCCAGGTTGAAACTGCAAGAATTAACTGATTACTACCGAGTGTGATTTCCCAACTGCGAATTGGTACTTTGTTATTCATGGGTACTCCGGAATATCTCGACGTATCCAGGCGCGAACTGCCACCGGAGTGTCACTACGTTTTAGGTAAGAAAAAATCGCCAATGGCGCGGTGCAACTCGTGGATGCACCAGTGACCCTGAACGTTCTCGTCAGCTAGTTGGCGATCTGCGACTAGCCAAACCGCCAGACACCCCAAACTGATGAAAATCTTTTTCATGAGGTCCCCCCCCAAGCAAGCGACGTGGCTGTAGATCTGCTCGATTCGTCCTTGAACACCAGTAGTTGTGCTGAAGCGAAATACTGGGTGCGGGGCCGCGTAGACTTTGTTGCTCTGTTGGCCGTCGAGCGCTTGTCTACAGCGAGGCGGATTTCGTACCGCAGGCGTAGCTTGGTGACGTTGTGCAGATCACGAGACTGATAGGTGCGGCTGGCCGCCGACGAAATACTTTTTAGTTTGCGGCCGAAGGACAAAATCGGTGTTGAAGCGCCCACCAGGGTCAACCGCTTCCGGATGCTGGTCATCCTCGTTCCGCCAGACATTGCGAACTCTGAACTGAAATCAGACCTTGCTGTGCACGCATGACGCACACTTTCGGCGTCCGACGGAGCTTTACGTTGGTGGTGTTCGAATTTTCGCGGAAGGCTTTGGCATCCATTAGTACTGGATAAGGGATCAAATCAGTCTGTTGGTGCCCCGTTTGGACAGTTTGGATATCCCACTGGACATCTACGGGGCTTGGGTTATTGAGTAATGCGGTTTGGGGTTTTGTCCTAGCCTCGACGTGGGCTTCCTGTCGCGACGCCGTCATCAACGACGAAACACGAGACAGTGGACCAGCCGCCCACAACATTTTTCTAATGCGAGATCGCATAACGAGATTTACGCCCCCAAAGCGCACTGTTTCTTTGTTCACTAATAAATATTTGATGGTCTAAAAAACTGCGAGCATCGATTTCAGGTGTCTGGATTCGATCAGAAGTCGCCCCGTCCGCAGGATCCTATGATGCGTAGATTTTTTGCACACTCAATGTACTGCTGAGCAGTTATCAGAAGGGTGACTGAAGAATTACAAATTTGTTATAAGCCCATCTGCTGCGGACAATTAGTCTAAGATCTATTTAGTGTGGTGGTTTGTATGTTTTACGTCGATTGCGTAGCGGAGCCTCGATAATGCGTGATAAATTCTTACTGACTAAAATCGATCAATGCAAATATGTTGGAATTGGTTGGTGAGTGAAGTTATCTGTGCGCGTATATGGAAGTTTTATTATTTAGTATCGAGATTTTATGAAAAATGCGTATTTTGATAATAGAAGACGAGCTGAAAACCGCCCATTATTTACATCAGGGGCTGACTGAAAGCGGATTCGTCGTTGATTGCGTCGCCAGCGGAATCGATGGCTTACGCTTAGTATCCCAACAGGCTTATGATCTTGTAGTGCTCGACGCGAACCTACCGCAACGTGACGATTGGGGTCTACTTGTAAGCATTCGCAAGGTCATCATTGCGCCTATCATGATACTTACCGTTAAAGGTAGTCTGGAGGACAAAATCAAAGGGTTCGACCTAGGCGCCGACGATTACATGGTCAAACCAATTGAGTTTCCAGAACTGTTGGCCCGAGTACGTACTCTGATGCGTCGCACTGAATTGTCGGCATTGCCCGATGTGCTGTGTGTCGGCGACCTGGAACTCGATCTGGGCAGACACCGTACCTGTCGCGCCAAGCAGCGGATTGAACTGACCAACAAGGAGTTCGCCTTGCTACACCTCTTGATGCGCCAGACTGGTACGACGCTGTCACGCAAGCAAATCATGTCCTCTGTCTGGGGGCTGAATGCTGATTGCGACACCAATGTTGTTGAAGTAGCAATGAGAAGGCTTCGGGCTAAGATTGATGACCCTTTTGACAAGAAGCTAATCCATACCTTGCGTGGTGCTGGATATGTTCTCGAAACGCGTGATCAATGAGCCCTCTTAATCCTTCGAATTTTGAAATTGTGTGAAATAATCGACATTCAATTTAAATTCAGAATGCACAAATATTTGCTCTAATAGTCAGTTTTATAGGATTCCCCAATGGCTCCTGGGTGGGACGGTACTGCGCCTGGCTGATTTTGATACCTCACTAAGCTTTTGAGGCTAACGGGTGGAAATTACAAATAAGTAATTTTTCTAAAATGAGTCAGAAAGGTTTATCTCGTTAAACTTACGTAAGTTTAACAGCTTTGTAACCACTTCAAAGAGACTCTGCGATGAGCGCTTTAAAATTAAGTGCTGTTGCGCTGACGCTATCATTGTCTTCGATAACATTCGCTGAAAGCCGTGGTGATCGCAACGACAACGCCATGGAAGCAAATCAAAAAACAAAGGCAGCCTACGCAGCCCAAAAAGGCAAGACAGCTCCTGAAGTTCAGAAATATCGTGATGGAATGAAGCTTGATATCGCAAAAATGGTGAGTACGACCCCACCAATTCGCTCTTGCAACATTGTACCTTTTCGAATGACCTATGAGGACTCAGCTGGAAAGCTTCACACTATTGAATACCAAATTATGGGTGTGTGTCGTAACACGCACGAATGAACGAATGACGTGAATAAGGGCTGTTTTTTCAATGGTTGGTATCACCAGTTGGTGTGTCCATGGATGTTTGGAAAACCCAGCTTGAAGGTCGTGATCTTACCCGGGCGGCTATTAACTTCTGCGACTCCCTGATGCAAACTCATGATTGATTTCACAATGGCTAAACCAAGCCCGGTACTTCCTCCAGCGCGCGAATGATGAGTGTCAACTCGATAAAAGCGATCGAATAAGTGCGGTAGGTGTTGAGGTTCAATACCTGCGCCTGGGTTGGCTACATGTAGCGAGACTTCTGTGGCATGGACTTCGATGGTGATTGTGATGGCTTGGCCTACTGGGCAATGGCGGATTGCATTGGACATCAGGTTGGAAATTGCCCGCTGAATCATCAACCGATCACCAATGGTCGACCCCCTGCCAGTAACGCTCACGCTGATCTGTTTATCTTCCGCCGACAGTGAAAACAGGTTGATGACCTTCAAGGCTTCATCCTCCAGAGCAATGGTCTCAAACGGGACCAGCGCAGCGGGATGACTGACCTGTGCCAGGAAAAGCATGTCCGAGACAATCCGGGCTACGCGCCCAAGCTCTTCGGTGGAGGACTCCAAAACCGCTTTGTACTCCTCGGCCGGCCTCTCCCGGGACAACGTCACCTGGGCTTTGCCCATCAGGTTGGAAATGGGTGCTCGTAGTTCGTGGGCCAAGTCATCGGAGAACTGCGACAACTGCTGAACATCGCTGTCTAGTCGGTGCAGCATGAAGTTGATGCCATGGGCCAGTTCGCTGAGCTCCTGCGGCATCTTGACCACCGAGAGTCGATGGCTGAGGTCCTGAGCAGAGATCATGGCGGCCACCTTGCGAAACTCCCGCAGCGGCGCGAGCCCCCGTTTTACCACTGCCCAGGCACTGAGGCCGATAAGTAGCAGCAGCAACGGCAAGGCCATGATCGTCGAGCTTAGATATGTGCTGAGCAGCGCTTCATCGTTGGCGCAATCAAGCGACAGCAATACGGCGACATTCGTACCGTTCGGCAAGCGGATCAGTCTGGATGCAGTCAGGAAGTGCCGGCCCTGATCATCGGTGCTTCGGGAGTACGACACCTTGTCGGTGGCAGCCCCTGCCGCCTTCAACTCCACCCTGGGGTCCGTCAAGCCAAAGCCTGACTTCAAGAGCGGCGTCCTCATATTTATCAGGTCATAAATGGTAAGGTTGAGGTGGTCATGCCCCATCACCTGATCCAGCAAAACGTGCGGTTTAATGTTGATGTCGACAGGTTTTTCATACAGCGAAAGACTGTGCTCGATTTGCCGCATTTTCTCGCTCAAGTTGTCTTTTGACAGTTTATCTAACTCATGCGTTAGCGCGAGGAACGCAAGAACCGCCAGAAATAACACCAACAATGCGCCCATGATACTCACCGCCAAACCCAGCCGCATCGACAGGCTTGCCGACTTCATTCCCGGGCCTCCAGTACATAGCCAACGCCGCGCAGGGTATGGATTAGCTTCTTGTCAAAAGGATCATCAATCTTGGCCCTCAGGCGGCGGATTGAAACCTCGACCACATTGGTGTCGCAGTCGAAGTTCATGTCCCAGACCAATGAAATGATCTGAGTGCGGGAAAGCACCTCACCCGACTGGCGCATCAAAAGGTGCAGCAAAGCAAATTCCTTGGTCGTCAGGTCGATACGCTGCTCGCCCCGGAAGGCCCTATGGCGGCCCTGGTCGAGTTCCAGATCGGCGACTTTCAAGACCTCAGGGACGGAAACTTGTTCGCTGCGACGCATTAAAGTTCGTACCCGGGCCAACAGTTCCGGAAATTCGAATGGCTTGACCAGATAGTCATCGGCACCCAGGTCCAGGCCGCGGATCTTGTCCGCCAGGCGCCCGCGAGCGGTTAGCATCATGACCCGGGTGTTACTGCTTTGGCGCAGTCGCTCGAGCACACCCCAGCCATCAAGTTGTGGTAGATCGACGTCAAGTATTACCAAGTCGTAGGTTTGTTGACGCGCAAGGTGAAGTCCATCCGTACCATTCGCCGCGCGGTCTACTATATAGCCGCTTTCAGTCAAACCCTGATGCAGGTATTCGGCAGTTTTAAGCTCATCCTCAACTACAAGCATTCGCATGGTAGTGCCGCCCTATGTAATATGAATTGAATAATAAAATTTCGAAGTTTATTTAAGTGCCCGACTAAGAAATGATGTAGAACTATTCGATCATAAAAATCTCAAAACCGCGCATTGCTCAAGTGATCAGTATCAAGCCTGAAGCTGCTACAGGGTCAACAGGAGGAGGACATTTTACGATAAAAGTATTTGCGACTATATGTCGCAGGCATGTTAATGCGCGACTCCCGTACATTTATTTCAGCCAGAAGCCAAGCTCCGCTCGGCTGATATCTATGGGGAATCGTTTCGAAGTGTTACGGCGCAGATAGTCAATTTAATGCTGCACGCATTTTTTGGGGAGACTGGCAGGATGTACCAAGGGGAGTTGATCTCGCTTTGCGATTTTTAAGTACCCCGCGCTATCTATGCTCTATGCATTTTCGGATTCGCGTTTTTGGACTATTGTTTATCGTGATTTTAGTTACGGCTTTACTAAAATCACTACTTTTGTTTTTGGGCTTTTAAGTTGCTTTGTGCATTATATTTTGGAAATGTAAGTTGAAAAACTGTCAGATGGCCCGGCATACTTTGGACCTCTGCCATTCCCTGGTGCAGGCTCATGATGGATCGGACAATGGCCAACCCTAATCCAGTACCACCTTCAGCTCGTGAGCGACTGTTATCCACACGATAGAAGCGATCGAAAATGTGAAACAAGTGCTGGTGCTCAATTCCTACCCCAGGATTGCTTATTGATAGGGAGACTTTTTCAGATTGCGTTTCAATCGCTATAGCAATGGACTGCCCTGCTGGGCAGTGACGAATGGCATTTGATAAAAGATTGGAAATAGCCCGTTGAATCATGAGCCGATCACCTAAAACTTTACCCCATCCGCTGACAGTTATACCAACGCTCTTTTCCTCAGCCGATAGCGAAAAAAGGTCGATGACTTTTAGGGCTTCATCCTCTAGTAAAATGCTTTCAAACGGCACGAGTGCGGCCGGATGACTAACTTGGGCCAAGAAAAGCATGTCTGAAACAATTCTGGTGACTCGTCCTAGTTCCTCGGTGCATGACTCTAAAACAGCCTTGTACTCTTTTGCCGGGCGTTCTCGAGAAAGTGTTACCTGAGCTTTCCCCATAAGGTTCGTAATCGGTGACCGCAGCTCATGCGCCAAGTCATCAGAGAATTGCGATAGTTGTTGAACTCCGCCGTCAAGACGGTGCAGCATGAAGTTTATACCGTGAGCAAGCTCACTGAGTTCTTGGGGCATCTTGACAACTGAGAGTCGATGACTTAAATCCTGGGCCGACACCATTGCTGCAACTTTCCGGAATTCCCGAAGGGGGGATAAGCCACGTTGCACAATAGCCCAGGCGCTGATACCAATCAGAATCAGCAACAGTGGAACCGCTACAATGGTCGAACTCAGGTAGGCGCTCAATAGCGTTTCATCATTCGAGCGATCAATAGACAGTAGGACCGATACGAACTCACCATCCTTTAATTTCATGAGCTTAGAGGCGGTGAGGATGTGGATTCCGGACTCTTCGGCTGGGGAGTAGTACGACAGCTTATTACTGGCGGCTGTTCCGGCTTGATTCGTAGATACTTCAGGTATATCTGCTCCAAAACTCAGCAGAGGTTCACTCATGTTGTCATCATCAAAGATGGTCAGGTTAAGATTGTCGTGTCCCAGCACTTGATCTAATAGCACGTGTGGTTTTAAACTCATGTCACGGGTACTGATATCCATCAGTAGACTGTGCTCAATCTGACTCATCTTCTTCTCTAAGCTATTTTTTGCGCGCGAATCAAGTTCGTGAGTAAGCGCTAAAAAAGCTAGTATCGCTAACAGCACTACTAGTACCGCTCCCATAATGCTAACTGTCAACCCCAGCCGCATCGATAGGCTGACCGGTTTCATTTCCTCGCCTCCAATACATAGCCTACGCCACGAAGGGTATGTATTAATTTTGTTTCAAATGGATCATCTATTTTTGCTCTCAATCTTCGTATCGAAACTTCGACAACGTTTGTGTCGCAGTCAAAGTTCATATCCCACACTAAAGAGATAATTTGAGTGCGAGATAACACCTCTCCTGATTGACGCATCAACAGATGAAGCAGCGCGAACTCCTTTGTCGTCAGATCTATGCGTTGCTTTCCGCGGAATGCGCGATGTCTGCCTTGATCAAGTTCAAGGTCAGCGACTTTTAATACCTCTGGAACTGGAATATGTTCGCTGCGACGCATTAAAGTGCGTACTCTTGCAAGCAACTCAGGGAATTCAAATGGCTTGACCAGGTAATCATCGGCTCCCAAATCCAATCCTTTGATTTTGTCTGCCAGACGCCCTCTTGCAGTCAGCATCATTACCCGAGTGCTACTAGTCTGCCGAATATTTTCAAGAACGTCCCAACCGTCAATTTCAGGTAGATTTACGTCTAGTATTACCAGATCATAAGCTTGCTGACGTGCTAGATGGAGTCCATCAGCCCCGGTCGATGCGGAGTCTACAATATAGCCACTTTCAGTCAGGCCTTGATGTAAGTACTCAGCAGTCTTCAGCTCGTCCTCTATTACAAGGATTCGCATAGGATTTCACCCTCTGGTAAATGTATCGGAATGATTGGATGCTCGTTAAACATGGTTTAAGGGCTTTATTAATCTGTATAAACGTTTCGATTCTGGCTACATCTTTAATTTTCTTCGCAATATGGTCTTTTTAAAGCTTTGCAAGGTTCGTCATGTTTCCTTGACCTCCTAAAGTACTAGGTTCGGCTCCCATTTTTTTGTTTCGGGTTGTTTCTTGGCGCGAGCACTTGTTGACTTCATCCTAATGCATTAATTGAGGTTTTTCCGCTGGATAACGTATTTGTAATTTTTCAGTCACCTTGTTGATAGGTGCGGAGAATTACATTTGCCTCATGGGAAATTCTTTTTGTTTTAAAGGTTTTAAGGAATGATGGAATTACTTCGGTGTAGAAAGTTTATTGCTCACCCAATCACGCATAAGACCATGCTAAGAGCAGGTCTCATTTCGATCCTTGCGCTTTTGACTAGTCCTTTGTTTGCGGCGACCGCTCAAATGCTCACAATGGATCAGGCGCTTGAAACCGCTTTTGCCAATAACCCTGATCTGGCGGCCGCTCAATGGGAGACTGGTATTGCTCAGGGAGAGCGACAGCAGGCAGGGTTGATCCCTAACCCTGAGGTTTCCTGGGAGGCTGAAGATACTCGGCGAAACTCGCGCACTACGACGGTAATGATCAACCAGCCGATCGAGCTTGGCGGTAAGCGCGGGGCTAGGATCGAGGTGGCCAGTCGAGCTCAAGACGCGGCCGGTATTGAATTGGACCGCAAACGCAATGTTCTGCGTGCCGATGTCATTCAGGCGTTTTACAGCTCCTCGACGGCTCAGCAAAGGCTGCTGTTATCACGTCAATCACTTGAGCTCGCCGAGCGCGGTTTGCGTGTAGCTCAAGGTCGCATCAAGAGTGGTAAATCCTCACCCGTTGAAGGTACTCGCGCAGAGGTTCAGCTATCAGAAGTGCGTCTGGAGCTGAGGCGGGCTGAGCGGGATGAGGCCAGTGCCTACCAGCGACTCGCTCAGGTCATGGGCGCGCCTTTGCCTGCATTCGTGTCTGTGGGTGATCCAGGCCGGTCGATGCCAACCGTACCGGATTCGTCACTGCTGCTTAATCGCATAGGTGAAACCGCGGAACTACGATTGGCAAAACTGCAAATAGATCAGCGGGAAGCCTCCCTTGGCCTGGAGAAGGCTCAGCGAATTCCCGACCTCACCGTGAGTATCGGGAGCCAATACGACGAGCGCGAGCGCGAGCGGGTGAATGTCGTGGGGCTGTCTATGCCCATCCCATTGTTTAACCGTAACCAGGGCAACGTACTAGCCGCTGCCCGCCGTACCGATCAAGCCCGCGACCTTCGTAACGCCAGTGAGTTACGCCTGCGCACAGAAATCCAGACCACCCTGGATCAGTGGATGACGGCTAACACTGAAGTCGCGTCGTTCAATCAAACCATCCTGCCTGCCGCGAAAAGTGCCGTCGACACCGCTACCCGAGGTTTCGAAATGGGCAAGTTTAACTTCCTCGACGTACTCGATGCTCAGCGCACCTTGATTAGCGCCCGCACGCAATACATCCAGGCTATCGCCGAGGCGACAGACGCCTGGGTGCGCATCGAGCGAATTTTCGGAGATGTCGCCCTTCTCACTCGCACTCCGTGAATTTCATATAACGCTTTTTTTACCGTTGCTCAGCATCGCAATACCACGGTAATCCGTGACTGCCGACTGGGCTGCGCAGGGAGTTTCCATG
Organism: Pseudomonas sp. PS01270; assembly: GCF_029959775.1. Classification (NCBI taxonomy): domain Bacteria; kingdom Pseudomonadati; phylum Pseudomonadota; class Gammaproteobacteria; order Pseudomonadales; family Pseudomonadaceae; genus Pseudomonas; species Pseudomonas sp. PS01270. The sequence goes on from NZ_JASCPT010000003.1 coordinate 21,335, forward strand.
GATAAAAAACTAATTCTCGTCACTGCACTGACCTTGACGGTGGGTATAGGCATCGGCTCGTTGTGGATGGGCAGCCCATCGGTGCCCTCAGCCGAGGCTCAGGCTCAGGCTCAGGAGGGCAAAGGCCATGACGATCACGGCGATGAAACTACTGGCAAAAAATCGGCCGAGGGCGAACACGCCGAAGGCGAAGCGGAAGAAGGTCACTTGACTCTGAGCGAAGAGCAGATCAGCTCAGCCGGCATCCAGTTGGTCGAAGCCAAGGCGCAGAGTATTAGCCTTTCATTGCCCTTTCCTGGAGAAATCCGTTTTGATGAAGACCGCACTGCGCATGTGGTGCCCCGTGTACCCGGTGTCGTCGAGTCGGTCCATGTCAATCTTGGTCAACCGGTGAAAAAAGGCCAGTTGCTGGCCGTGATCGCCAGCCAACAAATTTCTGATCAGCGTAGTGAACAAGCCGCGGCGCAACGTCGTCTTGAGTTGGCCCGTACTACCTACGAGCGAGAGCGACAGTTATGGCAGGACAAAATCTCTGCCGAACAGGATTTCCTGCAAGCCCGCCAGGCTTTGCAAGAAGCCGAAATCGCCCTCAGCAATGCTCGACAAAAAATCAGCGTACTCAGTGGCAGCTCGGTCACCAGCGGGGGTAACCGATATGAATTGCGTGCGCCGTTTGACGGGGTTGTCGTTGAGAAACACTTGGGCCTCGGTGAGGTTGTCAGCGAAACCACTAATGCCTTCACCCTCTCCGACTTGTCGCGTGTGTGGGTGACCTTTGGTGTCTCGCCAAAGGATTTAAACAAGGTACTGGTGGGCAAGTCGGTCACGGTCAGTGCGTCGGAACTGAATGCCGAAGTCACTGGAACCGTGGCCTATGTCGGCAGTTTGTTGGGCGAGCAAACTCGTACCGCCACGGTCCGCGTGACCTTGGCCAATCCACAAGGTGCATGGCGTCCCGGGCTATTCGTGACCGTGCAGGTTGACACTGATACTCGGCAAACAAAGGTCGCAGTACCAGAAGCGGCTATCCAGACGGTCGAGGACAAGCAAACTGTTTTCGTTCGAACGGACGACGGGTTTAAAGCTCAGCCAGTGGAGACAGGTGGCCGTTCGGCGGGTCTGGTCGAGATCACGGAGGGCCTGGAGCCCGGTGTTCAAGTCGCCGCTGCCGGCAGTTTCATTCTGAAATCAGAACTGGGTAAAGCCTCGGCTGAACACGCCCACTGATCCGCCACTTCCACGAGAAGGTTCTCATGTTCGAACGCCTGATCCAATTTGCCATCGAGCAGCGCATCATCGTGCTGCTCGCGGTTCTCCTCATGGCCGGCCTCGGTATAGCCAGCTACCAGAAGCTGCCGATCGACGCCGTTCCCGATATCACCAACGTCCAGGTGCAAATCAACACAGGGGCAGCAGGTTTTTCACCACTGGAAACCGAGCAGCGCATCACGTTTCCCATCGAAACTGCAATGGCTGGTTTGCCGGCTCTAGAACAAACTCGCTCGCTGTCACGCTCGGGTTTGTCGCAAGTCACAGTGATCTTCAAGGAAGGCACTGACCTGTTCTTCGCCCGACAATTGGTCAACGAACGGTTGCAGGTGGCCAAGGAGCAACTACCCGAGGGGGTGGAAGCCGTCATGGGGCCGATCTCAACCGGTCTGGGTGAAATTTTCCTGTGGACGGTCGAGGCTGAAGAAGGTGCCGTCAAGGAGGACGGCAGTCCCTATACGCCGACCGACCTGAGGGTGATCCAAGACTGGATCATCAAGCCTCAGCTGCGCAATGTTCCCGGGGTCGCCGAAATCAATACCATTGGCGGGTTCGCCAAGGAGTACCAGATTGCGCCCGATCCAAAACGCTTGGCGGCTTACAAGCTTACGCTGACTGACCTTGTTACAGCGCTGGAGCGCAACAACGCCAACGTCGGTGCCGGTTACATCGAGCACAGTGGCGAACAGTTACTGATTCGCGCACCTGGCCAAGTAGCGACCACCGAAGATATCGCCAATATCGTCATGGCCAACGTCGACGGTACGCCCATCCGTGTCAAGAACGTCGCAACCGTGGACATCGGCCGTGAATTGCGCACGGGGGCAGCGACCGAAAACGGTCGTGAAGTGGTGCTCGGCACAGTGTTCATGCTGATCGGTGAGAATAGCCGCACCGTGGCCCAAGCCGTTGCTAGCAAGCTTGAGCAAATCAACCGCTCACTGCCAAAAGGGGTGGTGGCAGTCACCGTCTATGACCGTACCAATTTGGTGGACAAGGCAATTGCCACCGTTAAGAAGAACTTGATTGAAGGTGCGATCCTGGTGATCGCGATTCTGTTCCTGTTCCTTGGCAACATTCGCGCGGCTCTGATTACTGCCATGGTGATCCCGCTCGCGATGCTATTCACATTCACTGGCATGTTTACCAACAAGGTCAGCGCCAACCTGATGAGCCTCGGAGCGTTGGACTTTGGCATCATCGTTGATGGCGCGGTGGTCATTGTCGAAAACGCCATCCGTCGTCTGGCCCATGCACAGCAACACCACGGACGCATCCTCACCCGCTCCGAACGCTTTCACGAAGTGTTCGCGGCGGCCAAGGAAGCACGCCGACCGCTGATTTTCGGCCAGTTGATCATCATGGTCGTGTACCTACCGATTTTTGCCCTCACCGGCGTCGAAGGAAAAATGTTTCACCCGATGGCGTTTACTGTGGTGATTGCCTTGCTCGGCGCGATGCTGTTGTCGGTGACCTTTGTCCCGGCGGCGATTGCGATGTTCGTCACCGGTAAGGTCAAGGAAGAAGAGAACATCATCATGCGTGGCGCCCGTCGGGTGTATGCGCCAGCGCTAGAATGGGTCATGGGCCATCGATCAATGGCATTCGCCATAGCACTAGCCGTTATCGCGGTGTGCGGTGTGGTCGCCAGTCGAATGGGCAGCGAGTTTGTGCCGAGCCTCAGTGAAGGGGATTTCGCGTTGCAAGCACTGCGTGTACCAGGTACCAGCCTGACGCAATCGGTAGAAATGCAGCAACGTCTGGAAAGACTTGTGTTAGCAAAGGTACCGGAGGTCAAGCGGATGTTTGCTCGTACTGGTACAGCAGAAATTGCCTCAGACCCAATGCCACCAAACATCTCTGACAGCTACGTGATGCTCAAGCCGAAGAATCAATGGCCTGATCCGAATAAATCCAGAGAGGCGTTGGTAGCTGATATCCAAAAAGCTACAGCCGGAATGCCCGGAAGCAACTATGAGCTTTCTCAGCCTATTCAATTGCGTTTTAACGAGCTGATTTCAGGCGTGCGCAGTGATGTGGCGGTCAAGGTCTTCGGTGATGACATGGCGGTGCTTAACAGCACCGCTGCAAAAATTGCCGCGTCCATGCAGAAGATCAATGGTGCCTCCGAGGTCAAAGTCGAGCAAACGTCGGGACTGCCGGTACTGACCATCAACATCGACCGTGACAAAGCCGCCCGTTACGGACTGAACGTTGGCGACGTACAAGACACCATTGCGGTGGCGGTCGGTGGTCGTCAAGCCGGTACGATGTATGAGGGAGACCGCCGATTCGACATGGTGGTGCGTTTATCCGACGCCATGCGTAAGGATCTCGAGGGATTGTCCACACTGCTAATCCCGGTACCGGCGCTGCTTAACACCAATGCCGATCAGATCGGGTTTATTGCTCTTTCAGAGGTGGCTAGCCTCGATCTAGTGTTGGGACCTAACCAGGTCAGTCGTGAAAACGGCAAACGTCTGGTGATCGTCAGCGCCAACGTGCGTGGGCGTGATATCGGCTCATTTGTACAGGAGGCCAGTAGCGCCATTGATAAAGAAGTGCAGATCCCGGCCGGTTACTGGACCAACTGGGGAGGACAGTTCGAGCAGCTCCAATCCGCTGCCAAGCGACTACAGATTGTAGTCCCGGTGGCCCTGCTCTTGGTGTTCGCACTCTTGTTCATGATGTTCAACAACCTCAAGGATGGCCTATTGGTGTTCACCGGTATTCCATTCGCGTTGACGGGGGGAGTCATGGCTTTATGGCTCCGAGACATCCCGCTGTCGATTTCGGCAGGTGTTGGTTTCATCGCGTTGTCGGGCGTGGCGGTGCTGAATGGTCTGGTGATGATTGCGTTCATCCGCAATCTTCGGGAGGAAGGACATTCGTTGAGTTCCGCAATCAATGAAGGGGCTCTTACCCGGTTGCGCCCAGTGTTGATGACAGCTCTGGTGGCCTCTCTTGGCTTTATTCCGATGGCACTGGCCACCGGAACGGGGGCAGAGGTCCAGAGACCCCTGGCTACCGTGGTGATCGGGGGCATCCTATCCTCAACTGCGTTGACCCTGCTGATATTGCCTGCGCTTTATCAATGGGCGCACCGCCGAGACGAGGAAGAAGCCGAAGACGATAAAATAGAAGCCGTATAATTCTTTAGTTTTAAAAGCCCACTATCGAGATTCGATAGTGGGCTTTTTTATGTGAGCTACATAACGAATCTGTAATCTTGGCGCCACCGTGTTGATAGGTTCGAATTGATAACCTACTAGCGTTAACTATATGAGGTGTCAGTATGAAAATTGCTCAAATCTGCGCTCTTGCGGGTGCTTTAATCCTTTCTTCAGTTGCTTTAGCCGAAGGTGGGGGGGACAGAACCTTCGAAAAAATGATGGCGGCGCGAGATGTGGCAATGGAGGCATATGTTGCTAGAGAAGGGAAGAGCGTTCCCGTGGTTTCAAGTGATGCTAAAGATGAGACAGGTAAAATGTAGTAGTACTGCGTATAAAAAACCGCTTCCGGTTTCCGGCGGCGGTTTTTTTACGGCTTTATTACACATTCGTAACCTAGCCGCCACGCCATCGCAATGTTCGAATTGATATCCTTGTAAAAGTTAATATATGAGGTACTAAATATGAAGTTCATGAGTATTATTACTTTCGCTGGAGCTCTGACGTTATCCTCTCTCGTACTGGCGGAAGGGGGAGGAGACAAAGCCTTTGAAAAGATGATGGTGGCGAATGCTAAAGCCATGGAGCAGTATGCAATTAGCCAGGGGAAAAGCGCCCCTGTGTCGAAAGAATACGAGTATGGGATGAAGGTGGATGTTGTGAAGGTTATCAGTGTGGTGCGGCCTGCAAAAGTCTGCGCAGTGGTGCCCGCCGCAATGACCTATGAAGATTCAAAAGGACAGCTAAATACAATTAGGTACACTGTGGCTGGAGAGTGTCGTAAACGAGGCGGCTAGCAGCTATGCTGCTGTCAGAGGGATTTATAACGCTCGATTAACCTCAATACTTAGAGGTATCGGGCGTTTTTTATATGCTCGTGTTTTAACGGGCATAAAAAAGACGCCCCGAGGGACGTCTTAAAAATTCACCTTTTTCCAAAGGAGCTTCTAAAGGTGAGCTTGGAGCTTTTAACTGAACAGCGATGAGTTTCAGATTTTCACATACTAGCTACTTGTCTATAGGACTCCAACCAGATGCGCTAGCTAGATTCCTATTAACTCCCACTCACTATAAGCAATTCAAGTTAACATGAAGATGATTGAAAAATTACATTTTTGAAATCTTTCTAGCGAAAACGGGATATTCGTGAAGAACGAATTATCCCGTTCAGGTATTACAGAATCGCTAGTGGGTACTCAACGATCACACGGACTTCATCCAAATCAGACTCAAACGCGGTTGCACGGGTGTTCATTTGTCGCAAGCGGAAGGACATATCTTTCAAGGAGCCTGTCTGAACGACGTATTTTACTTCGATGTCGCGCTCCCAACGTTTCTGATCGGTCAATGGGTTTCCATCCGCATCGCGCCGCATGTATGTGGCGTTGGCGTTGGAGTAGTCGGCGTCGGTGCCACGACCATAACGTGTCATAAACGACAAGCCAGGTACACCATACGAGCTCATGTCGAGGTCGTAACGCACCATCCATGAACGTTCTTTTGGCGAGTTGAAGTCGCTGTACTGGATTGAGTTGTCGAGAAAGATGGAATCCGACTGACGTAGATAGTCGAAGTCGTCGTTACCATTATTTCGCTGGTGAGAAAGTGCAAGTGAGTGTGCGCCATACTTCACGCCAACCTTAGCGCTCCAAATATTGTTGTCGAACTCGCCCAGCAGTTTTTTCCCTTCGTCAACGGCCTTGTAGTAATTCACACCGCCGAATACGGAAAGCTCATCAGACAAGGAGTAGTTCAACCCGGTGCCAGCATAGTATTGATTCCAGGCGTCTTTGAGACGACTGGAGTAAAGACTAACGATAATATTCTTATTCACATTGTAGTCGCCACCAAAATAGCCGACCCAAGGTGAGTTAACTGGGCCTGCATAGAAGGTTGCGAAGTTGTCGCGCATATTGCTGGAGACTGGTTGACTCATAGCATGCAGGCGACCACCCTGAACTGTCAGCCCTTCGATGCTGGTATTGGTAGCGGTCACACCACGGAAACTTTCCGGTAAAAGCCTTGAGTCGCCAGAAGCCACGACAGGGTTGGCGGGAAATACATCACCTACTTTCACCACAGTGTCAAAAGCGCGAACTTTTGCCGCGCCACCGACTTTCGTGTATTCATCTCGAGCTTCGCCGTCGCCATTGACAGGTAGCACATCGAATGAACTACGACCGCCGTTACGACCGTCACCCGTATCAAGCTTCAAACCGATCATCGCGAAAGCGTCGACGCCCACGCCTACAGTGCCTTGGGTAAACCCGGATTCGAACTTACTGATAATCGCATGCGACCAAGCTTCGGAGTAGCCATTGCCCGTGGGGCTTGATTGACCGTTACGATGATCACGATTGAAGTAGAAATTTCGATTGAGCACGGTAAGGCTGCTGTCTTCGATAAACCCCCCAGTCTTTTCCTCCGCAAACACTATAGAAGGCCCAGAACTGACAACCAACGCCAAAGCGGCCATCGAAAATTTCGTATTGTTATCCATTAATCACTCCTTAGGTTCGGCAGAACTAGAAAGCTCTTCGGCTGGAATTATTGTTTACGGGAGCAGTTTCTGCTCCCGTATCGTCGCCGACTTGTATCGTTGCAATTTGAAGATAACGGGGAGATGATTGAAAAATTACAATTCTGTAATGTTCGCCTGTTTTTTCAAAATTAACTTTTGCGGCATGCCCCCAACCGATGGGTGGCTCTACCTTTACTAGGGCTTTTCTCAGGAATTCTCTTAACCAGCAGCACGAATCCACACCTGAAAGTGCGCATGCTCAGGAGCTGAAATCAGTTCTCGATGCATCGTCACAGTGAAGTCGAACCGAGATCGTTTAGATTTTTGGCTCACCTGACCAATCTGACCATCACACAGCTTTATATGATTCAAGCAGTGACCGCGGTCAAGTTGGGGTGCGGTAATAGCTGTACCCGGAAGGCGGTCGCCGCTAACCAAAATTGGATAGCGATAGCGGAAATATTCCGGATGTAGTGTTGTGGAGTTCCCCATCCGCTTGTTCAAAAAACCGAGTATTTTTTAATACTGCTGGAGTTGTTGCTTTTGGACTTTATCAACCAGTCCCTATTACGGCGCATACTGGTCAAGTTACATGCAAACGAATGTCTGCAAGAAAACAACTGGCTGGTCAGTGGTATTGCATAGGGAGCAAGAGCAGTGCAATGAAGCACGCTCTTTAACGACACGATAGTTACTGGATGGGTTTGACCGAGACCACATCGAAATATTTGAATTTCTTTTTTTTAGCTTCTTTTTTAGCCTCTTGTTCCGCGATAAGAGTACTCAGCGTGTTCGCATCATAAATGAACACGCTCACGTCGCCTTCGAAGTCCTTGGTAACGTGCAGTGTCACCCTCAGCTTCGGTGATAGCGGTTTAGAGTTTAGTCGGGACGTTGGACTCGGCTGCGGCTTTGCGAGTACTACGGGGTCGGATTGTTTTGGGGAGCCGAATAGCGCCAAGCGCATATCCTCCTCATTCAGTTCAACGCTCATCTGGGATTTCTCGTCGCTAATGTAAGACGCGGGACCTTCATTACGTAGACTACGTGGCAAGCTCCTGCTGACCGCCAACTGTGATGGCCTCAGGAGTTTCAAATGGTGGGTTTTCATCTCTTAACGTTTATCACTGAGCGATTGAAAACGACGTGGCCGAGGGATAAGCCAGATTTCCTGCAAAGCGCAGCCTTTATGAAAACCGCCGCACGCTCCAGCTCCGTTGAGGATGCTGCGTGCTCAGCTGCCATCTGTTTGTTGCGAGCATAAATTTTTTCCTCGATCAATTGTAGGCAGCGTGGATCATTATTCAACAGTTTGAACTTACTAATCCTATTTCACCTTAAAATTTCCCATAGAAATGAGGCAAAGCCTTTACGGGCTGAGAAAGTTCGGGGCTACGTTGAGCGCGGAAAACACGATCGACAGGATGGTCATCAATAGCCATACGAAACCATCCCAGTATTTTATCGCGGCCAGCAGCAATGCCCCGACGATTGGCAGCAAGGACAGCCCCTTCAGCAAGCGAAAGGTCCTGGTTAGCGTTCGGCCCTGCTTGTCGACCTGGTCGATGGTGATCCTGAGCAAGCCCTGAAGTTTTGGGGGATAGGTTTTTATCTTGTCCTTAAAATCATCGAAGATGACATTGAAACTGTGTAGCAGGCGCTCTGTTTGCAGCATTTGATTGTGCAGGATCGCAAGCAGAACCACAGAGACCACTGCTAGCCCAAGGACAAGAATAAAACCTTCGAATTTTGAGGTTGTTTTCTCCAGCACGACCAGACCCGCTAACGATATCGGCAGGGCAAGCATCTTGCCCGCGATGTCGCCCAGTACCCCACTAAGCTTAGTGCCATAGTCGATTTCAGCCTGGGCCACCTCGCGCCGGGCCCGCTCAAACGAGAAGCTATAGACGTAGGTTTGCAGATTCGCACGGTACGTGGCGAGGATCTCCCGCCACTCCCGCACGATCACCAAGAACAGATTCGGCTCGGTCTCAAACTTCTCGATGACGCTCGCCACCGCCATCCGAATCATCAATTTTCGTTCGGAGAGGTGCGCCTTGTTTTCGTTTTTTCGATTGAGTATTTCTTCCAACAAGCTCAGGTGGTTGAGCTCATAGTCAAGAACCTTGACGTCAACCTGGGTAGGCAACAGAAAAGTTCTCGGAGGCTTAGCCCCATCAGGAGGCAAGGCAAAAAACAGGTTATAACCATCTGGACTGCTGTCTTTGACCCTAACGATGCCAGGCACGACGGAAAACTCAGTGACCGGTTCAAAAATATCATTGACTTGGACTTTCATGATAAGCCCTCCGCCGCCAGTGAAATTTTTATTGGGCTTTCGATAATTTCAAAGGTTGGTAGTGGTGCAGTCATTTGAATGGGAGTACCAACCAAATCTACCTTGATCGACTTGGCCCATATCAGGTGATGATATAAAGCCCGAGAATCTTGATAGGAGATAAATAAACGTGCGGCAATCTTTCGCAGACTTTCAGCCGTACTCCACGGGTACGGACGGCAGATAGTTAAGTGCTCCAGAAAATCTGAATGTAATGAGGGCTCAGCCAAGGCGCGCGGCAGCTGAGCAAACTTCCTGAGCAAGCCTAAATTCTTGATCAAATCGGGACTGAACATTTCTTCAGTGACAATGGCCCAATCGACGTGTTGACCAGCCCAGAAACGTTTTTCGATCTCAAGTTTTTCCAACGTTCTCCTGGCTTGTTTGCCTTCGAGGTCGCTGCGGTATTTGATTGTTCGAGCTACGGATTTAAAGCTGCCATCGGACTTTTTTATTGTTAATAAAAAATCCGTGGTCATAACGTAAGGAAGCACTGTCTTCGGATACTTGGGGTATCGCACTCCGATAGAGCTAGCGATTGCTTGAGCACTTTCTCGCGGCAGCAATGGATACTGCTCGCGTATATCCACAACATTTTCCGAAAATTCACATACCAAAAAATAGGCGCGTTCTAGGTCAGAAAAGAGGTGATGGAGGCGATCGATCTTCACGCCTTGGATCTTGTGGGAGCGTCCTCTGGAAGGCACATCTTGGACGCGCAGCCACGGCAGATAACTGGCACCAGCTCCGCTACCGAATCCATTCGTAATGTGCCGCTGAATATCTATCTCTGACGAAAACCTACGACCGCGCAATGCTACCTCCTCCGTCCGCCGGGACCGCCTCTCCTCGCCCTGAAAAATAGTTATAGGAAAAAACCGTCCGCTATCTGCCGATGGCACAGCGCTATTTAGCCTACTCCCAGAGCGAAACGAAGCGGAGAATCTAGACCGATGGCTCAGCCCAGAAATGGAAACCCCCGTAAATACGGGGGTTTCGGCCTTGTGTCAATCTATGTTGCGTCGTGTCAATCTTTATTGTTTTGTGTCAATCTTTATTGTTAGAAACCACTTTCGGCACACGAAGCTGCAGCGAATGCCTCCATTGCAACGGCCTTCTACTGCGAAAATCAGGGGTTTGCCGATCCCGCCTTACTCGCCAGCTTCAATCCAGAGCCGCTACAACCATCGGAACGGTACCGTAATGGGTACTCACCGATGGTCTATCTGGCAGGCCCGTTCTTTACGCTCGCAGAGTTGTGGATGGTAGGACAGGCCCGAAGAGACTTGCTCTCAATGGGGCTGAATGTGTTTTCCCCCTATCACGACGTCGGTGTCGGCTCCGCCGAGGACGTAGTGGAAAAGGATCTGGAAGGCGTGCGTGATTGCGACGTTTTGTTTGCGATCGGTGATGGCCTCGACTCGGGCACGATCTATGAGATCGGCTACGCGAGGGCACTGAACAAGCCCGTGGTTTTCTATGCTGAAAACGAATCCAAACAGGACGTCAAAATGATGGAAGGCTCCGATTGTCGCATCATTGATGATTACGTCAGCGCAATCTATCAGACGGTCTGGGAAGCGGTGGAGCTATGAAGACGGGATTATTGCTGTCTGGCGGTATGGACTCTCTTACGCTCGCCTGGTGGAAACGCCCGGATGTGGCGTTCACCCTGAATTATGGCCAGCTTCCCGTTCGAGTCGTATTTTGATCGACTGGAGGAACGAATGAATTTGGCAGGGTTTATTTCAGTGCTTTCTGCGGGTGAGGAAATAGGCGGGTGCCAACTCGCCACCCCAGATGCTGTGGCATTCGCCAGTCTGCGTTTTCCTTCCCGTGCTTACTGTCTTGTTGCTGAATGGGCAATATTGGATCTCGACGTTACACCGCCTCAGCAGAAGGCGATCACCGATAGAGGGTTTATCCCTGCTCTGGTTTACGCTTTGACCGTTATCCAAGACAGCAAAGGCCGCTTCCAACGTGGTGATTGGGTCAGAACAACGCTTGGGGTTTCCTTCACCCACACCTGCTTATTTGAAACGAAAAATACGGTTTATGTGCTTATGGGAACCGGCCGTAGGTTACGCACAAATTTAGACATCGCACTGAGCTTGTGCTGAAGACCGCAGTTGTGAGCTCCCCCTTCATCACTGCTTACTCTGGTTGCTCATGTCAAACTATGTTGTGACCAGACGGGTCCTGTATTTGTAGCGCAGCCAAGCTGTGTCAATCTAGATTGCTGTCGTCTTTACCCCTAATCATTCTACGGGCCCCGATTTACGCGAGGGGTTGTGTCAAATTATGTTGTTCGTACCTACGACCACTCTCGGAACACGACGATTGGAGGAGCTGCTAACTCAAGGGCCGGAGGTACGACCTTTTGATCATCCGAGATAGGGCAAGCCCGTACCAGTCTCATAGCCATCCCCCCAGTGACTGAAGTCTCGTAAAGCCACTATCCAGATGCGCGACGAGCTTGAAGCCCTGCATATTCGGAGTTGCGAATTGTTCCAACGAATTAAGCGAGTCCCACCCCGCAACAATCTATGCACTACGAATGACGGAGAGGCCATCAAGCACATCCACAACGGCACAGTGGTGGTTTGGTCTTACGAGCGCGTCAGAAAAAACTTCGACGCCGAAAGCATTCCGTACGTGGACGTCATTTTTCGGTTTCTAGATCGTAACGATGAGCCTGCAGGCGTGACAGAAGCACGAATTGGCGTAAGTCGTCTGGGAAGCTTTCGTTTGGGGACGATTTGGGAAGGAGGAAAATGCATTGCTGAAACCGACCTGGGCGATGACCTTATATTTTCCGTGGATTTCACCCACGGCAAATGGTCTTACCTCAGCATCCAAGGCAATCATCAACCCGTCTCATATTTTAGGACCGACTATCCGCTTAGAAGCCAGCCAACGGACAAGGTACTGACCGAGTTTCTCAGCTTCCCCTTATCGGACAAAAAAAACCTGCTGGTTCCCTGCATCGAATTTTTGTACCGCTGTTATGGCAGCACTTCCGATATGGCCAGGATACTGACAACGTACCCGTGGCCCGAGGTGCTTGAGCGTCTGTATGCCGACACCACGAAAGATCCCCACACTTGGCTCGTGCAACCAAAGCCCGATGTACCCAACGACGATGGGTTATTTCTGGCGTACGCTCTGTACGACGAATACACAGCAAATGCTGCAAAATGGATTTACGCAAAGCTGGACAATGCACACGGCAAGCGCATGAAAGAGACGAGCCTTCGAGTCAAACCCTGGTTCCAAGGCCCTGCAAAACTGAAAGTGCGTGGTCGCTGGATCAACAATGGCAATACATTTCTGTGCTACGAAATCACCGGAATGAGTCAGCCGCAGGATCATCCCTACGAGATAAGACGGGTCAAATATTCCAAGGAGGACACCGAGCAGGATGAAACCCTGATTGACACGATCAGGGTCAAGGTTGACGCATCAAAGCCGACGGATCCATTTGCAGTCACCGACCTTCTGGAGCCGGATCAAGGATCTGCTCGCTGGTCAAAGCCAGACCCGGTGTTTGAAATCCTAGATCAAGAATGCCCTCACACCGTGTCATTTGAAGAGCGTTCGCTAGTTAAGAAAAACGTCAGTCTGATCCCGTCGCAAGCAACCAAAATGCTCTCCACTGGAGACCCACAGGGTTACAACAAAGACGTCAGCAAAATCACCGCGGTCGCCAAGCGCGTGCTGGGGAATGGAGGTGCAGTCCAAGAAGTATGGGACGGGCTTCAAGACTTGAAAGAGCTAAAGTGGTTTTCAAGCTTGGCTTGGCTGTCAGAACGCCAAGGTTTCGTAGAGAGTGCAGATTTTAGAATGCTAGCGCTCGCGCCCTTTGCACAATCTGAAGCCCCTAAAGATATCAATCGAACATGGTTGTCTTACAAAGAAAATGCCATCCGTCGACGAGGAATATTGGTCGTACGCGCCGTGGTTGGTCGCCGCACGTTCTATCTATTTGAATTGCAGCGCAAGAAAGTTCGGCAGGGAACCGTGTACGGTGAAGAAAAGATTTCAGGGCTACTGATAGAAATCAATAATGAAGCCGAAGCCTTGGTCGAGATCTCCAGAATCTGCTCCGAAATACGATTTACCAACGGTAATTTTCGGAACTTGAAAACAGGCTTTAAGCATCGACGAAATATTTTCCGCCACCACCCGGACGTCGGAACAACGTTATTCTATGCCTTCTACCACTTGGACATTTATATCAGATAACCACGAAAACGTTACTCATTAGCGTCATCAGGCGGCCGCCGGGCGGACTCGCTCGCAAAGCTCGGAGCCGACGTCGGACCTGGCACCCAATAGGCTTTTGCGTTGAGCACCACATTAAAGCCAGCCACGTCCTGCATGGTCATCGCCTCGTAATTCAGCGTCTTTTTGTTAACGCTTTTCACTTTGTGCAAAAGCATTAGGGCGGTCTTGATCCAGGTACGTTCGAAGGCTTCCCCCTCGCCACCCGTGGAGTACAGGCCGTACAGTTTCGCTTCCAGCTTCTGGTTTTTTGCCCGTGCCACCGCGCGCGCGCTCAGCTCTGTTTTCAAACTAAGGCCATGGGTACGGTTCAGGAAACCGATAAAACCCTGTGCAGCCGCATGTTGTCCCGGCGTCTGCGTGAGGTAGGCCGTGACCGTCTTCTGCGAGGGCAACGTATCAAACAGCTGGGAAGCCGAGGCCATCACATTTTTTGCGGCGCGCAAGGAAAGCCGGACAGAGCTGATCGACGTGCCCCCATCAGCTTGCCTAGTCCGCAGGTATGCCCAATACCCCAGTAACGCATCCCGGCCGACACCAGCGGGCGTCGAGCCGATCATCTCTTGAATTCTGCGCTTTTCAGAATGTTCCTTGCGCAGTTGTTCATCGGCCGTGACGCCGTACCGAGTATTGAGCCAAAGCATCGGGGTCTGCATCCGGCGAAGTCCTTCGGCGCTGAAGTGCTCCAGCAAGAAAGCGTACGAAGGCAGACCAACAGGATGTGAGTCCAGAAAGCTGAAAAAGGGCACGTAGTGTTTGAGTCTCAGCGCAGCCTTGTGAGCGCCCATCTCGTGCTTGAGCCACTGACAGAACTCATCGAAACGCTGACGCGTGCCGGCATTGTCGAAGGTCTCGACATGAATGCGCGCGCGCCGATCAAAGCTCCTTTGCCAAGCGCAGTTTTCACATTCGCTATTACGTCCCGCCGGCATCAGCTGAGCGCAAGTGGCGCACCGAACCACGCCCTTTTCAGCGCACAACTTACACCGCATCCGACCATCGTCCCCTTGAACCAAGAAACGATGATGCCGGCAATCCGGGCATGTTGCCGCGCCTTCTCTTGCGCATTGAGGACAGCAGCGCACATCCGGATCGATCGCCAGAACGCGGGTTAATTTTGTTGACAGCTTGCCGCACCGCTCGCACGGTTCAGGCTCGGAAAAGTGATGAGCACAACTGCTACATGCCGGGCCATAAAGCGTCATCAACCCAACCGGCTTTCCGGTCTGATTGCATCGCACACAAGGTGCTTTCGATTGGCAGCGGATGCACTTGGCATCCTTTTCAAATATGGGTAGCCGGCCAAAATTCCCGCAGCCCGAACACAACCTGCGTTTGAACAGTCGGGCATAGCAGGTATTGCAGAATCGCCGCCCCCTGTGGATGCGGTGAATCTTCGTAGCGATGCAGTGGCACTCATCGCATTGCAGCGGCAATTCTGGGGGCGTCATCGTTGAAACTTCCTGAGCAATCGTTGCCATCTCATCAACACGCTCTTCACAGAGCGCGGATTGTCGATTGGAGACAGGCTGTTGTTGCGGTATCGCCTGCTTTTCAGCACTGCGGCAAGCCCGGCAATTGAAGACGGTAATCCTCCTGAGCGCGGTAGCAACAGCGATGGCCGAATATGTTCACGTTCGGCCACCGCGATCAACTGCTCGGGACCGATCTCCAACATGCTCCAGACGTTAGCAAGAAGGCTTGCGCGATCTAAGGGGGATAAGTACTCGAACGGCAGCCCTATAGGTGGAGACTTCAGCTCGCGCAGGTTGACACCAAGCTCACGGAAAAACGTCTCCGTACAGGGGCTCGGTGCACGCGCTGCGGTGCGCAATATACCAATCATCCAGCGTGCAAGAGCAAACCATTCAGCGAGCGGCAGATGGTGCCTGCCATAGCCGAGCGCCGGCCGGAAAAACAACTCATCGGTGGCATGCTGGAAACGCAGAGCCTTGTCCGGTGCCGCCACGGTTGCGGCGAGGTACAGCTCATATCCGCACCGATGACACCGACCTAACGTCCCTTCAGGAGGTGACAGCAGTTGGGGGCAAAGCGGCGCTTTGCAGCTTTCACAGCGATTGAGCAGGATCGCCAGGTGAACCGGACACGCGCTGTGCCAAGCCAAGCGATCCTGTATCAAGTAATGGGGGACGTGTTCCTTGAAGCATTTGGGGCAGTATTGGAGCCCCCCGCATCGGCGGCGGTTTCGACTTCCCAGACAAAGAAACCAGGGAGCTATCCCCCTTGGAAAACTCGAAGTACCCGTCATCATCTGATGCAGCGGCTGCAAAGTGGCCGCATGTAGCGCGGCCGCTGGAATACCCGAGAGTCGATTTAAACGCAGGGTTTGTTCAATCGATAACTTTCTGTCCGGATCACTGCACCAAAACCTCAGCCTTGGCCAGACTTCTCCTGTGAGCGTCGTTGCATCGCAACCCTGCGCCAAAGCACAACGCAT
The DNA here is from genome assembly GCF_029959775.1 of Pseudomonas sp. PS01270. Lineage (NCBI taxonomy): Bacteria > Pseudomonadati > Pseudomonadota > Gammaproteobacteria > Pseudomonadales > Pseudomonadaceae > Pseudomonas > Pseudomonas sp. PS01270. The sequence continues at coordinate 37,375 of NZ_JASCPT010000003.1, forward strand.
CAACCAGGATGAGATGACTTCGTCAGGGAGAAGAGATGGCACTAACGGCCACACTGCATTTACAGGACTCGCTCCCGCACCCCATCTGCACTGGTAGGACGCATCCATTGGTTTTTCTCAAGCAATCGACGGTCAATCACTTCCGAACCGTTTCGGATCGCTTCTCGTGCGCACTCACGTAAAAGGTATTCGATATTGCCCGTGTTGCCATTGGAGATCGCGTGAATGAGCGGGGTGAGCTCCGGCGAGTAAAGTTTCGAAGCGAATTTGAGCGGGAGCACTGACTCAAAGCTTTTAAGGAAGCGCTGGAAATCCACATTGATTGACCAGTTGGGCAGCGAAACCACCTCGAACCGACTTGAGTACTGCGAATCCAGCACCAGTAGCTGAAGTGCCGTTCGTGTGCCGACCAGCACCAGAGGTATGTGGAGAATGTTCGAGAGCATCTTCAACTCGTTCATGACATCCATACGCTTGGCAGCCGATCCGTTATTGATCGTATGCACTTCATCAAGGATGAGCATGCGAGTGCGCGCATCACGCAAGAGATGGATGGCCTGATGTCGAAGCTTTTCTAGCGGCGCGACTGGATTGTGTGGTGCCCAGAACTCCCTGAGGATGGCGTTATATAACTCTCGCTCGTCGGGTTTGTGGACTTCGGCACAGATCACAGGCCGCACGCTCACCGCATCGTCGCTGATGTAGGGCTGACCTGATAGCTCCTTGAACCGCGTGACCACCGTTGTTTTGCCAGTGTTGGATTCTCCGACAAGCATGAGGTTTGGCATGCGAGGACGCTCGGGTTTTCGTAACAGGCCGTTGAGGATATCCATCAGATTCTTAGCCGCTTGGTAATCAACCCAGCGCGGCTCATCCAGAAATGCGAGCCGATCAAGATCGGGCTTTTGCATCACGTCTCTGAACTGGGGCGTGATATGAGCGTAATCGGTCACCAGACTTCTCCGAAGGTGTCCACTTCATCTACCGACAACAGCTGCGGCGATTCAGGTAAACCAGTAGGTGGAAACTTCGGCTCGACGCGTGGCGTGGGCCGTGCCGGTGTAGTTTGCTTGGCGTTGTTCGTACGCTTCTGAGCACTTTTGCGGGCCTGTTTGGTGCGTATGGCCGCCTCGTTCTCTTGCTGCTTATTCTCATCCAACATCCGGTCTATGACGTCGTGGTTGACCGCGCCTCGTCCCGATTTCCTCGCTTTTTTCTTGGCGTTGACGTACTCACCAACTGTAACGCCGGCGTACCGGCCGCGAATGATCGGCACCTCGAAATGCTCTTTCAACGCAGGTTCGTAGAACCAGATTCGATTGATGTCCCGAGGGTCTCGCCGGAAAAGGAATTTTCGGGCCTTGCCTGTTTTTGGATCGGTTGCACCTATCCAGGGACGCAGAACTTCAGCGAAGTACATTGCATCCATTTCCACACCGTAGGGGTGTATGGTTCGTAGAGTCGAAGGCAGGAAGTCGAGTTGAAAACCCCAAGGATCCACGACTCTGGGCGGGAGCGGCACAATCGGGTCGTGCTCTTTGTCCCCGAAAAACGCCAAATTCCACTTTCTGAGCGGCGACATGTCGATCTCTTCATGGAACTGGTTGTTGTACTTGATGATGTTCCTGACCAACCGCTGCTCGTATTCTGCAAACGTATAGATCGATTGCTTTTCCGAGTCGTATTCACGGCGTTCGGCAGGATTGCTGAAGGTGGCACCCCGGTCTTTTTTGTTGATACCGGCGAACGTGCCCATCCAGCGTTCGATATGTCCGCCCCATTGCGGGTTCTTCTTAGGCCTGAAGTCACGACGGATATTGTGGTTCACACAGGACTGTACAAGGCTGTTGGTCTTGAAGTCTGCGCCGTTATCGCTGTGCAGCGTGCCCATTTTTCCCCATACCGGCCATTCAGCTTCCACCCCATGAAGCGCAAGCCACTTCTCCTTTGGCAAGATGGAATGGACAACACACATCGCCACCGACACCGCAGACGGGGCATCCATCGACAGGTAATAACCGGTCACCATTCGCGAGTACACACAGATTGCAAGTGTCAGCCAAGGACGACCGATAGGACGTCGGTGGACGTCATCGACAACGATCATGTCAGCCGGCGTGTGATCGATCTGAACGATCTGGAGGGGGTATTCAGTGTTGAGTCCACCAGGACGTGGATCGTATTTATTACCCGCGAGCTCTCTGTCTCCACGCTTTCGTAAACGCGTCCGTTCAGGAATGTTCTTGATGCGTGTCCGCACCGTCGATACGGTTGGGGGAGACAGCTTCAATGCTTTGCAACGTCTTTTAACTTCGTAGACCGTCGAAGCAACATCAGGGCGTTGCTCGGTCAGGTAAAAATCGTTAATGGTCTCAGCAATAACTTTCTCTACGCCTTCAGAGATCCTGGAGCGACCTTTACCCCATCCACGCTTGAGCGGGATAAGTGCAGTGACTTCGCCTTGCTCTTTGTAACGGCGCAGCCATCGGTAAACGGTAACGGCATCAACACCGGCATCTTTCGCGCGCTGCTCGACCACGCTGCGTGCCTGACCGTCGATACCCAGAAGTGGTGCAATGACTGCATAGCGTTTCTGTGCAATGACCCATTCCTCGGCACCGATGTCTTCTAGGTCGTAATCGGCATACGGCCCTTTGACCTTACCTTCAAGAAAGGGCTTGAGCTCGCCAATCTGAATTACCTTCGGTTGCCCGGTTTCAACATTGATCGCGAGCACCGCTTGGAAATCCAATACCTGGGTGATCCGGAAGACCTCTTTCTGGTAACAGGCAACCTCGCCCGGCGCGATATTGACGAACGACCTGTCGATCTTCCCGCTGTGCAGCTGTCCACTCACGGCTTCATTCATTCGGCCACCATGACTTCTAGCGAATCGCTCAAAGGCCCGGAAATGTCGCAATCGAGCTGACGGGTCGCGATGAGATGAAAGATGTGGGACTTGCCTAAGGCTTCAGCACCTTGGAAGTGAAGTTCCAAGAGGTAGCTGATCGTTGCGAAGCCCTTGAAAGCGACCGTGCGAATGATGGCGTCCAGATCCTGATCCGCGTAATCCGCATTCTTGAATCGCTCCAGGTATTGGATGTTCTTCAACGATTGACCTCTGATCCGCGATTCGTCGTAGATATGAAAGCCCCAGCCGCGCGCTTTCGCATAACGCAACGCTGCCTTCCATTTTGGTAACAGATCGCGCCAGTTCTCACGCCAGTTTTCAGCAGGCTTGACCTCCACCAGCATCGGGCGCTGGTGAGTATGAGCATGGAAATGGACGAGATAATCGGGGGTGTAGGTATAAGACCGGCCGCTGCGAGCAACGAAATCCAACTGCACTGGTTGCGAGAGAACCGTCAGAACATCCTTCCTGAAATCCATGCGACTGAGGAAGTCACGCTCAAGCATGGATTCGAAAGCAACGCCCTGTCCGCGAAAAGCAAACACTCCAGATAGGCTACGCGTCGTAGATTTTATGCGCCTCGCAACTGAGAACTGAGGCTGGTTGCAGCTATTGCTATCCATAATTCGGCCAGTTGCACCTATTAGTAGGTTTGAGTTGCAAATTATTCGGGTAAATCATACGACAGAATGCGGGCCGCAGCGTAGACGCGTTGCATCTATTTCCGAATGTCACAGCAGTTCGAAACCGCAACCCGGCGAAATCACCCTCGCCCACCATGGCGTACTGTTTCTCGATGAGTTGCCGGAGTTTGATCGCAAGGTTCTGGAGGTGCTGCGCGAGCCGTTGGAGTCCGGGCATATCGTCATCGCCCGGGCCAAGGATCGCGTGCGTTTCCCCGCGCGATTTCAATTGGTTGCCGCGATGAATCCGTGTCCCTGTGGATATCTTGGCGAACCCAGCGGCAAATGCTCGTGCACACCGGACATGGTCCAGCGCTATCGCAACAAGCTGTCAGGGCCGCTGCTGGATCGGATTGATCTGCACCTGACCGTCGCGCGGGAGGCAACCGCATTGAATCCAGCAGCCAAGCCAGGCGAAAACAGCGCCAGCGCTGCGGCGTTGGTGGCCGAAGCGCGGGAGCGCCAGCAGAAACGTCAGGGCTGTGCCAATGCGTTTCTCGATCTGCCGGGGCTCAAGCGTCACTGCAAGTTATCCACAGCCGATGAAAAATGGCTGGAAGCGGCCTGCGAGCGATTGATCCTGTCACTGCGCTCGGCGCATCGCCTGCTCAAGGTCGCGCGCACGCTGGCGGATCTTGAACAGGCCGATGCGATTACCCGCGAGCATCTGGCCGAGGCACTGCAATACCGGCCGGCGACACCTTAATGCTCAGTCAGATCAACCAGCGGTGCCTGACGCACTTCAGTGTCGCGCCCGGCCTGAATTTCGGTCACGCGCTTGAGGGCCTTGTCCACCGCCCCTTTGTCGGCCAGCAGGCTGTAGCTGATCTGGAACTGTTTATGTTCTTTTGGGGCAATGGTCGGCACCAGATTCAACGGCCGCTGATAGCGACGGTTGTAGGAAAAACTGGTTCCCGGCTCCAGCCCGGTGACGTAGCCCTGCCCTTGGGTGTCGGTGTTTTTCCACAGCGAAAACACTGGCAGCTGCTGAGTATTGAAGCCAACGGATACGCCGAGGCTACCGGCCTTGTTGTGCAGCACGGTGAGGGTGTCACCCTTGGCGTCCGCATACGGCACGACGTTGTAGACAGTTTCGTCGTAGTCCTTGGTTGGCCCGCGATAGGTCTGCCAGTCGGGCAGATCTCCCTTGGCCTTGTCGTTGAACGGCGAAACCTGCTTCACCGGCGCTGCGAACTTTGCGCCCTGCTCAAGAAACGGCGTGCTGAAATTGCTGTGATACAGCGCCTGATATTCCTTCGCATAGTCGCCGTTGTTGGTCAGGGTGTCGTTGAGGGCGAAGCTGGCGCTGCCCGGTTCGGTGACCAGTTCGGTCGCTACCGAGAAATCGACTTTCTTGAATGCCTGCTCTTTCAGCTCGCCACGCAGCGTGATGGCATACGGCGGCTTCTCGTCGATGTGCAAAGTGACGGTGCTGGCCGGGATGTTGGCGGCGCGACCGTGCAAGGTCAGCAATTCGCCGTTGTCCATGCCGGGATGGCCAACCCACTCGTAACCGCAACGGGTGACCAGTTCATTGAAACCTTCGAGCCAGCCCAGGCCACCGCGACCGTTGAGTTCGATGAACGCCGGGTTGACCACGTCCTTGACCGGCGAATCCCAGCCCATCCGCACGTCGCCCACCGAAGCCTGCAACACATTCATGCCACGGGTCGGCACGACCGACAGCTTCATCGTGCCGTTATCGATATCGACAATGCTGACGCCCTCCTGACGACCGCCATGCAGGGTACGCAGGGTCACGGAAAACGGTTTGGCGGTTTTTACGCCGAGTTGCTCACTGGTGATCGTCCAGTTTTTTGCCGGAGTGCTGGCGTCGAGCAGGACATAGTCCCAAGCCATGGCATGAGAAGCGGCAGAGAATGCGCCGAGGGCGACGAGGAGTTTGAGCGGGGTCATGGCAGCAGCCTTTATTGGAGTTGTGCCATTTTTATAGCGCTGCGGAAACGTTTCAGCAAGTGCAAAAACCGGTTCGTGCCGGAGCATTCGCGAGCAAGCTCGCTCCCACAGGTTTTTCGGGTGTTCACACCATTTGTGAACTACCCCGGAAATTGTGGGAGCGAGCCTGCTCGCGATAGCTGTTTCAAAGATGCATCAACGGAAGCGGTCAACCTCGGAACGCAGATCCGCCGCGAGCTTCTCCAGCTCTTTCGCGGTGACAGCCAGGTTCGAGACAACCTCGCGCTGCTCGCTGTTGGCCAAGGCGATGCTCTGCAAATTGCTGCTCAGCAACGTCGCAGTGCTGCTTTGTTCCTGAGTGGCGGTGGTGATCGCGGCGAACTGCTGGCCTGCCGAACGGCTCTGCTCATCGATCCGCGCCAGCGCCGAGGCGACATTGGCGTTGCGCGACAGGCCTTCCTGCATCAGCACATTGCCCTGTTCCATGGTGCTGATCGCGTTGCCGGTTTCCTGCTGAATGCTGTGGATCATGCTGGAGATTTCATCGGTCGCCTGACGGGTACGCGAGGCGAGGCTGCGCACTTCGTCCGCGACCACGGCAAAACCGCGACCCTGCTCACCGGCACGCGCGGCTTCGATGGCAGCGTTAAGTGCCAACAGGTTGGTCTGCTCGGCGATCGAAGTGATCACGCCGACAATCCCACCGATTTCCTGCGAGCGCTGCCCCAGCGTGTTGATCACGCTGGCGGTGCTGTTCAGCGCGCCAGCGATCTGCTCCAGCGACGACGACGCTTCTTCCATCGAGCTGCGGCCGATCTGGGTCTGCTGAGCGTTTTCCTGCGCCAAGCGCTGGGTCGCGCCCATGTTGTCGGCAATGTTCAGCGACGTCGCGCTGAACTCTTCCACGGCGCCGGCCATGCTGGTGATTTCGCCCGACTGTTGCTCCATGCCTTCGTAAGCACCACCGGACAAACCGGACAGCGCCTGCGCACGGCTGTTGACCTCTTCCGAAGCGCGGCGGATGTGCTCGACCATGGTCGACAGCGCCTGGCTCATCTGGTTGAACGCGCGGGACAGCTGACCGATTTCATCGTGGCTCGATACGTTCAGCCGCACACTCAGATCACCCGCGCCCAAGGCTTCGGCCTGACGCACCAGATCGCCCAGCGGTGCAAGTTTGCTGCGCAGCAGCCAGACCACGGAACCGACCGCGAGCAACATCGCCAGCAGGCTGCCGATCGCCAGTTGCGTACCGACACTCCAGGTCACCGCGCGGATCTCGGCTTTCGGCATGCTCGCCACCACCGACCACGGGCCACCTTCGAACGGCACGGCGATGCTGTAGAAGTCCTCACCCTTGTCGCTCCAGAACTCACCCTTGCCCGGGGTTTTCACCAGGTTGTTGATGGTCGGGGCGGCTTGATCCAGGTTTTCGACGCCGGCAATCGGCACCAGCCATTTGTTCTGCTCGTCGAGCAGCGCCAGCGAGCCGGTCTTGCCAATGCGGAAGCGCTTGAGATTAGCGAACTGCGCGTTCTGCGCATCGGTGTAGTCGAAGCCGACGTACAGCACGGCGATTATCTTGCCGCCCGCATCGCGCACCGGGGTGTACTGCGACATGTAGTAGCGCTCGAACAGCAACGAGCGGCCGACATAACTCTGCCCCGCCATCAACTTCGCGTACGCCGGGTTGGCATGATCGAGCACGGTGCCAATGGCACGGGTGCCGTCCTGCTTGCTGACGTTGGTGCTGACGCGAATGAAGTCTTCGCCGCTGCGCACGAATACCGTGGCCACACCAGCGGTCATCTGCTTGAACTCGTCAACTTCCTTGAAGTTGTTGTTCAGCACCTCGTTGCCCAGATGCAGGCCCGGAGTCTGCACGCCGGCCACGGTCACTGGCTGATCGGGGTGCACACTCAAACCACTGCCGAAGCGCTTTTCGAACAGCCCGCTCAGGCGCAGGGTGCTTTCACGCAGCGTACCGTGGAAGGTACTCAGCTGATCGGCCAGCAGCCGGGCCTCACTGGCCAGATGCTCTTCACGGGTGGCGAGGTTGGCGGAATCCAGCGAACGCAAGGCGAACACCGTACTGCCGCTGATGACTATCGCCAGTATCACAGCAAGGGCAAGGCCCAGCTGCGAGGCGATCCGAGCACGAGGTTGAGACATGAACAGCTCCTGGCCGAGCCACCGAATCCTCCTTGATCGCGGTAATTGCCCGGAAAATATTCTAATAATGGGGGTAGCGCGGAACCGGCACGACGGTTCCACATGCTCGTAGTCGGCGGAAAATCCGAATACTTGAGCGGATTGCGTGGGTATGGCGCAGTAGTGGCATTGTGCCGGCTCGAACGTTTCAGCTCAAGCGCTCTACCGCCGGCAATTGCATGGCGCGGACTTCGCCTTGGAGAAAATCGCTGAGACGGCGCAAACGTTCACCTCCCGGACGCGGTTTCGGCCACACCAGGTAATAATTCAGGCCACTGGCGACGGCGGTTGGCCATGGCAGGCTCAAGCGACCTTGCGCGACGTCTTCGGCGACCATCAACAGATCACCCATCGAAACGCCATAGCCGCGCGCCGCGGCGATCATGCCCAGCTCCAGCGTATCGAACACTTGCCCGCCCTTAAGCGAAACTTGCTCGGACAGCCCCATGCGCTCCAGCCAACTGCGCCAATCGCGGCGATCCGGGGTCGGGTGCAGCAGTTCAGCAGCCGCCAGACGCGCTACGTCCCAAGGTTGGTCATTGAGCAGGTTCGGCGCGCCGACCGGAATCAATTCCTCGGGAAACAGCAGGCTCGCTTCCCAGTCCGGCGGGAAATGCCCGTCACTGAGCAACACCGCGCAATCGAACGGTTCATTGTTGAAGTCCACCGAATCGATATCCATCCATGCGCTGGTCAGTTGCACCTCATTGCCCGGCTGCAAATGGCGGAAGCGACTCAACCGCGCCAGCAGCCAACGCATGGTCAGGGTCGATGGCGCTTTCATGCGCAGGATGTCGTCCTCGGCGCGCAAGGTATTGCAGGCGCGCTCAAGGGCGGCGAAGCCTTCGCGGATACCGGGTAGCAGCAGCCGCGCCGATTCGGTCAGTTGCAGATTGCGCCCGCTGCGGTGAAACAGCCGGCAGGCGAAGTGTTCTTCAAGAGTGCGCATGTGCCGACTGACCGCGCTCTGGGTGATCGACAGTTCTTCCGCCGCGCGGGTGAACGAGCTGTGTCGCGCTGCCGCTTCGAATGCGCGCAGGGCATACAACGGCGGAAGGCGTCGGGACATACACAAAGCTCCAATAGCGGGGATACAGCCAATTCGGCAGGACGATTCAGGATGAGTATTAATCATGCCACCCATCCTTTTTATCCCTTTGTGCAAAGCCTGCCAAGCGCCGAGAATCGACGCTCTTCTGTTCCCTCTGAAATTTGGGTGGTGATGACCATGCAGCATCCTGTGCGTACCGAACTCTGGGCCATTCTGCGGCTGGCGGGGCCGCTGATTGCTTCGCAGTTGGCGCACATGCTGATGGTACTGACCGACACCCTGATGATGGCGCGCCTCAGCCCCGAAGCGCTGGCCGGTGGCGGCCTCGGTGCCGCGAGCTACTCGTTCGTGTCGATTTTCTGCATCGGCGTGATTGCAGCGGTCGGCACATTGGTGGCAATCCGTCAGGGTGCCGGCGACATCATCGGTGCCGCACGCCTGACCCAGGCCGGACTGTGGCTGGCCTGGCTGATGGCCCTCGGCGCCGGGCTGTTGTTGTGGAACCTCAAACCGGTGTTGCTGCTGTTCGGCCAAACCGAAACCAACGTCAACGCCGCCGGGCAATTTCTCATCGCCCTGCCCTTCGCCCTGCCCGGTTACCTGAGCTTCATGGCCCTGCGCGGTTTTACCAGTGCGATTGGCCGGGCGACGCCAGTGATGGTCATCAGCCTCGCCGGTACGGTGGCCAACTTCCTGCTCAACTACGCGCTGATCACCGACATGTTCGGCCTGCCGCAGTTGGGTCTGACCGGCATCGGTCTGGTCACGGCGATTGTCGCCAACTGCATGGCACTGGCGCTGGCCTGGCATATCCGCCGGCATCCGGCGTATGACGCTTATCCGTTGCGCGCCGGCCTGTCGCGGCCGAACCGGCAATACCTCAAGGAGCTCTGGCGCCTGGGCCTGCCGATCGGTGGCACCTATGCGGTAGAGGTCGGGTTGTTCGCTTTCGCTGCGCTGTGCATGGGCACCATGGGCAGTACGCAAATGGGTGCGCATCAGATCGCCCTGCAGATCGTTTCGGTGGCCTTCATGGTCCCGGCCGGGATGTCCTATGCCATCACCATGCGCGTCGGCCAACACTATGGCGCCGGGCAACTGGTCGATGCGCGCATGTCCGGGCGTGTCGGCATCACTTTCGGTGCGGTGGTGATGCTCGGCTTTGCCCTGGTGTTCTGGCTGTGGCCGAACCAGTTGGTCGGCCTGTTCCTTGACCACAACGATCCGGCGTTTACCGAAGTGATCCGTCTGGCGGTGAGCCTGTTGGCAGTAGCGGCGTGGTTCGAACTGTTCGACGGCACGCAGACGATTGCCATGGGCTGCATTCGTGGGCTCAAGGATGCCAAGACTACGTTTCTCGTGGGGCTCGCTTGCTATTGGCTGATTGGCGTGCCGGCGGCGTGGTGGATGGCGTTCCATCTCAATTGGGGGCCGACGGGTGTCTGGTGGGGTCTGGCGTTGGGCCTGGCCTGCGCGGCGGTGAGCCTGACGCTGGCGTTTGAATGGAAGATGCAGCGGATGATTCGGCGCGAGCCAGTTGCAGAGAGGTTCGAGGCCATCGGCGCGGATTAAGATCAAAAGATCGCAGCCTTCGGCGGCTCCTACGAGGGAACACATTCCAAGGTAGGAGCTGCCGAAGGCTGCGATCTTTTAAATGGCTTCCACCGAAGCCTGCTGACTGGCTCCAAAGGTCAGATATTCCACCAACTCATCCAGCGGCAACGGCCGGCTGATTAGATAACCCTGTACCTGATCGCAGCCGAACCCGCGCAGCAATTCCAGTTGCTCCGGCGTCTCGACCCCTTCCGCGACTACTTCCAGGTGCAGGTTGTGCGCGAGGTTGATCATCGCGTGCACCAGTTTGCGGTTCTCTTCGCGCTGTTCCATGCCGCCGACAAAACTCTTGTCGATCTTCAGCAAGGTGATCGGCAGGCTGTTGAGGTGCACGAACGACGAGAACCCGGTGCCGAAATCGTCCAGCGAGAAGCGCACACCGAGGCGGCCGAGGGCGTCCATGGTCTGCTTGACCAGATCGCTGCGCCGCATCACCGCGGTTTCGGTCAGTTCGAATTCCAGCCACTGCGCCTCGACGCCACGTTCGGCAATCAGGCGGCTGAGCGTCGGCAGCAACTGGCTGTCCTGAAACTGGCGGAACGACAGGTTGATCGCCATGTGCAGCGCCGGCAGCCCCTGCTCGCGCAAGGCCTGCATGTCGCGTAAGGCGCGGGAAATCACCCAGTAACCCAATGGCACGATCAGACCGCTCTGCTCGGCCAGCGGGACGAACTCGCTCGGTGGCAACAGACCGCGCTCGCCATGACGCCAGCGCACCAGCGCTTCGAGGCCGACAATCTGGCCGTCCTCAAGATTCAGGCGTGGCTGGTAATGCAGTTCCAGCTCATCGCGGCGCAAGGCCCGGCGCAGCTCGCTTTCGAGGTCGGCCATGCTCCGCGCGTTGCGGTTGATGCGTTCGTTGAAGATATGAAAAGTGCAGCCCTGTGTGCTCTTGGCCTGCTGCATGGCGATATGGGCGTGCCACATCAGTGGATCGGCACCGCCATTGGCGCGGGCATGGGCGATGCCGAGGCTGGAACCGATCAGCAGGCTCTCGCCGTCGACCCAATAAGGTTCGGCCAACGCCTCAGTAATGCGTTCGGCCATCCACTCGGCGCGTTGCGGTGCACGACGGGTATCGATCAGCAGAGCGAATTCATCGCTGCCCAGCCGTGCCAGTTGATCGCCGGCCTCCAGCTGACTTTTCAGCCGCGCGACGACCTGCAGAATCAGACGATCCCCGGCCTGATGCCCGAGGGCGTCGTTGGCATGGCGAAAATTGTCGAGATCAAGATGGCCGAGGGCGAGACCGCGCCCGTCGCCTTCGGCAAGACGCGCAGTAAGCAGGGTCTGAAAGCCCTGGCGATTGGCGATGCCAGTCAGCGGATCCTGTTCGGCGAGGCGCTGCAAGGTGTTTTCCAGCACGCCGCGCTCGCGCACATGGCGCAGGCAGCGCTGGAGCATGCCGGCGTCGAGAGCGTCGAACACCAGCCAATCGCTGACACCGACCGGCGCAGTGGCCGGTTCGTGCTCCAGCAGCAGAACGGTCGGCAGGCTGCAACGACCGGGCGCCGGTTGCAACGCTGGCAGGGTCAGCAGTACCGCATGGCGGTTGTCCTCGAACAGGCGGCTGACCGAATCCCAGTTCGGCGCGCTGATCAGCACCGCCGCGCTCCCCATCGGAGCCAGACACTCACGCAACAACGCTGTCCACGCTGGCTCTTCCGCCAGTAGCAGCAAACGCAAGGGTTCGACAGGCGTAGACAAGCTGACTCCCTAGACTCTGCAATGATGTAGGCGGGGCATTATGCCGGTGTGCTGAACAATGACCAATGCGTTGTCTGATGACAACGGCATCGAAACGTTATTTTGTGTCACGAATGAGAACATTAGCCGCAAAATCCCCGCGTATCCTGCGTGAAAGTAACAAAAGCGGCAAATCTGAATCGCGCGCTGCGTCACAAGTCGGACAGAGCAGCACAAATCGCTGAGCCTGTTAAAATGCCGGCCCATTTCGTCAACGACTCCCGAATTTTCGTATGTCCCGACTCAATCCCCGGCAGCAAGAAGCCGTGAACTACGTCGGCGGCCCTCTATTGGTGCTCGCCGGTGCTGGCTCCGGCAAGACCAGCGTGATCACGCGCAAGATCGCGCACCTGATCCAGAACTGCGGCATCCGCGCCCAGTACATCGTCGCCATGACCTTTACCAACAAGGCTGCGCGCGAGATGAAGGAGCGGGTCGGCACCCTGTTGCGTGCCGGCGAAGGGCGTGGCCTGACCGTCTGCACCTTCCACAACCTGGGCCTGAACATCATCCGCAAGGAGCATGCGCGGCTGGGCTACAAACCCGGTTTCTCGATCTTCGACGAGACCGACGTCAAAGCCCTGATGACCGACATCATGCAGAAGGAATACGCAGGCGACGACGGCGTCGATGAGATCAAGAACATGATCGGCGCCTGGAAAAACGACCTGATCCTGCCCGCCCAGGCCCTGGAAAACGCGCGCAATCCCAAGGAACAGACCGCCGCGATCGTCTACACCCACTATCAGCGCACGCTCAAGGCGTTCAACGCGGTGGACTTCGATGACCTGATCCTGCTGCCGGTAAAGCTCTTCGAAGAACACGCCGACATTCTCGAAAAGTGGCAGAACAAGGTGCGGTACCTGCTCGTCGACGAATACCAGGACACCAACGCCAGCCAGTATTTGCTGGTGAAAATGCTCATCGGCAAGCGCAACCAGTTCACTGTGGTGGGCGACGACGACCAGTCGATCTATGCCTGGCGTGGCGCGCGCCCGGAAAACCTGATGCTGCTCAAGGACGACTATCCGTCCCTGAAAGTGGTGATGCTCGAGCAGAACTACCGCTCCACCAGCCGCATCCTGCGCTGCGCCAACGTGCTGATCTCGAACAACCCGCACGAATTCGAAAAACAGCTGTGGAGCGAGATGGGCCACGGCGACGAGATCCGCGTGATCCGCTGCCGCAACGAGGACGCCGAAGCCGAGCGCGTGGCCATGGAAATCCTCAGCCTGCACTTGCGCACCGACCGCCCGTACAGCGATTTCGCCATTCTTTATCGCGGTAACTACCAGGCCAAGCTGATCGAATTGAAGCTGCAGCACCATCAGGTGCCGTATCGCCTGAGCGGCGGCAACAGCTTCTTCGGTCGTCAGGAAGTGAAGGACCTGATGGCCTACTTCCGCCTGATCGTCAACCCGGATGACGACAACGCGTTCCTGCGCGTGATCAACGTGCCGCGCCGCGAGATCGGCTCGACCACCCTGGAAAAGCTCGGCAACTACGCCACCGAGCGCAAGATCTCGATGTACGCCGCCACCGACGAAATCGGCCTGGGCGAGCACCTGGACAGCCGCTTCACCGATCGCCTGGCGCGCTTCAAGCGTTTCATGGACAAGGTCCGCGAGCAGTGCGCCGGCGAAGATCCGATCTCGGCGCTGCGCAGCATGGTCATGGACATCGACTACGAGAACTGGCTGCGTACCAACAGCTCCAGCGACAAGGCGGCGGACTACCGCATGGGCAACGTCTGGTTCCTGATCGAGGCGCTGAAAAACACCCTTGAAAAAGACGAAGACGGCGAAATGACCGTCGAGGACGCCATCGGCAAACTGGTGCTGCGTGACATGCTCGAGCGCCAGCAGGAAGAAGAGGACGGCGCCGAAGGCGTGCAAATGATGACGCTGCACGCCTCCAAAGGGCTGGAATTTCCCTACGTGTTCATCATGGGCATGGAAGAGGAAATCCTCCCGCACCGTTCCAGCATCGAAGCCGACACCATCGAAGAAGAACGCCGCCTGGCCTATGTGGGCATCACCCGCGCCCGCCAGACCCTGGCCTTCACCTTCGCAGCCAAGCGCAAGCAGTACGGTGAAATCATCGACTGCGCGCCGAGTCGCTTTCTGGATGAGCTGCCGCCGGACGATCTGGCCTGGGAAGGCAACGACGACACCCCGACTGAAGTCAAAGCCGTGCGTGGCAATAGCGCATTGGCCGACATACGCGCGATGTTAAAGCGCTAGAATCGACTACTTTTTAATCTACCTTCGGCGCCCATCGCGCCAACAGAGGAAGCTGTTGTGGAAGCACTGCACAAAAAAATCCGCGAAGAAGGCATCGTGCTTTCCGATCAAGTCCTGAAAGTCGACGCTTTCCTGAACCACCAGATCGACCCGGCCCTGATGAAGCTGATCGGTGACGAATTCGCCGCGCTCTTCAAGGATTCGGGGATCACCAAGATCGTTACCATCGAAGCTTCGGGCATCGCCCCGGCGATCATGACCGGTCTGAACCTCGGCGTGCCGGTGATCTTCGCCCGCAAGCAACAGTCACTGACCCTGACTGAAAACCTGCTCTCGGCGACCGTCTACTCGTTCACCAAGAAGACCGAAAGCACCGTGGCCATCTCCCCGCGCCACCTGACCAGCAGCGACCGCGTGCTGATCATCGACGATTTCCTGGCCAACGGTAAGGCCTCGCAAGCGCTGATCTCGATCATCAAACAGGCCGGCGCCACCGTTGCCGGTCTGGGCATCGTCATCGAGAAGTCGTTCCAGGGCGGCCGCGCCGAACTGGACTCGCAGGGCTACCGCGTCGAGTCGCTGGCTCGCGTGCAATCGCTGAAGGATGGCGTCGTCACCTTCATCGAGTAACCAGCGGCACCGAGTTACCCCTGTGGGAGCGAGCCTGCTCGCGAATGCATTGTGTCAGTCAAAATAATCTTTGACTGATCCGGCGCTTTCGCGAGCAAGCCCGCTCCCAGAGGTGAGTCTCAAGCCTTCGAGAAATCCATTCTGTACCCTGCCCCCGGCACCCCTTCATGCATCGCAGCTTGAATCTCCGCATACAAGGCATTCGCCTCGCCGGTAGTAATTGAGCGTGAACAATCACGCAGCACCACATGTAAAAGCACGTTCTCCTGACCCGGCAGCATTCCGAGTCGCTCAATGGCTTGCGGTGGTAAATCCGAACGCTGCCAACGCCCTTTGATTCGCATCTCCTCGATCCAGTTTGAGCAATCCCCTGCCGCCTGCAACATCCTCTCGGTCAATACCTCTTCACTCAATCCCGGCGTCACTGCCAGCGAGATGTCGCGTGCAATCGATGGCAAACGAGACACCGCAGTCCAAGTGTCCAGATCATGCATCTGAGCCTGCACGCGCACATTCTGATCGCGTAACAAACGGATATCAGGTATGCCTTTGCGCAACATCGTCAAGCGATCCAGCCCCATCCCAAGAGCAAGCCCACCATGGCGCAGCGGATCAATCTGCAAACGCTGTAATAGCGACTTCGCGATACGCCCGCACTCCAGAACCTCGACCGGCACGCCATCATTCAACACATTCACTTCAATCCCACCTTCGGTGTAGTGATGCGGACTGTCGCCGTAGACCCAGGATTTGCCAGGGACAGCTGACTGCAAGATATCGCTGACAAGACGCAGTAAATGCTCGTGCGAGGCCAAATCGGGATCGCCGAGTACCCAAATATCCATTTGATGCGGTTCAGCACAATGCCAGCAGTCGCGACTGTCACGCCTGAACGTTATTCCCGGCGCTGCCAGCAAGATGGTCTGCCCCGGCTGGCGAATCTTCGCGGCCTGCTGAAGCGCTGCAGGAATTTGGCTGGTGGTCTGTGTGCGCAATAGCGAGTGCTCATCAACCCAACGTGTGTGCTCACTGCCGAGAGTAATTTCGGCCGGGTCGTAACCGAGCAACCCGTAGTTTTCTTCTGCCGACACAATCCTTGGTCCAATTTGCAGTTGTGCTTCGGGCCACCCCCGTTCTGCGAGCCCTGTAAGTACTTCATTCAGCAACAACCGGACAGCGTGATCGGGTTGGCTCTTTTCGGTCAAATCAGTCAGGAGCAATGCTTGGTGGACAGACGCGTCTGTCAGATATTTCTTTGATGTATGCACTTTGTTCTCCTGTAATTAGAGTTGGCATGAGCACGCAAAACATAGAGCCCATAAATAAAACCTACTCAACTAGAGCTCGCAACCACAACCGATGAAGTATGATTTTTACAATTTTCGGAACAGTACTACAGATAGAAACCACTCAAATAACCGAACCACATAGCAGGCAAAACCCACAGAAGAATTAATTATTAAAATATTAAAATAACGATTCAACCAGTTATCTACATATGCATTAATCCACTCACCTCCATCCAAATGGGGGTTCACAAAAAAATCAAAAAAAGGAAACCAAAAATGAAATCTGAAAAAGTCATCAAAGAAAATCTCAGCCGCATCGCTTCTGATCCAAACAACTTTGGATGGGCACCTCTGGCTTGGGCATATACAGACGATTAATCCCTATCAGTCCACGGCAACGCTCGTTGCCGCGGACTTCAGAACAAGGAGGGTCTATGTCACCGCCAAACAACATCTCCGCACTCTTCGACGATCACCGCTATTCTATTATTGCCGATTCAGATGACTTTCTTGAAGAATGTAAACTCTTGGGTCTCGACACGGCAAATATTTCTCTGCTAAAGGAATTCCCTGCGAACTGTATAGTTTTTTCTTTCACTAACGAAGCTGCGAAAAAAACGTTCGAAATCGCCAAGAAACCGCTGCGCAATAAAATCATTTTCTGCGCGACCCAAGTATTTGAGCCCTCTGTAAGAGCGGCAATCTACAGTCTCGACCTTTTACTTAGAAGCGATTTTACGCAGTCCCTGTCTGCTCAGAGAGCAGTATTGAACATGCTTAATTCAAACCAGACATTTTGTTTATCAGGCAATGAATCAGATGCAACCGTATCCATTCCTTCATGGGCACAGCCTTACGCACTGCTTAGTGAAGACGTGACTGAGAACTTCGTGCAGTCTGTCGCAGAGTTTTTTGAAGTTCATTACGCACATATGAATCCACTAGAGCCTTGTCCGTTTGAGTTCTCTGGCACTTTGAAAATCTCCGGAATACTGACCGTACTCCGAAAACCCAACCCCCAACTTCCCGAGGGCCTAAGAACCTCGCTGAAATGGCTTAGTGACCGGATAGCAGAAGAGGGAGCAAGGCTCACAGTCAGAGAAAACAACTTAACTTCACTAATAGTAAATAATACGGAGCAGATAAAGCTTCTGGATTTCGCGGCGGGTACTCGTGGGTTGAAACTTACGGAATTTGCTATCGGCGTGAACGAATCGATTTCAAGCGTTATCGATTACGGAGTCAATTCTCAACTGAATGAAGGTATCAGCGGGGTTCACTTGGCTATCGGGGATGGTTCATCTGGCTACCACATAGACTTTTTGAGCCCAGGAGTAAATGTCATCCCTGTCTGCTCACGCGCATGTATTTGACGGTAGGAATGAGCCTGCTCGCGATGGCGTAGTAACAGCCAACATATTCGGCTCTGATACACCATCATCGCGAGCAAGCTCCCGCATTCGGTTTTGTGGGGGCAGTTACTGTGCGGTAGCTTTCAGGCCTGTGAGCAGCAGGCGTTGGAAAAGGTCCTCCTTCAGGCCCTCCGGATTCGTCAGTTGCATCCGTTCAAGATGTTCCGGGAACACTGAGGCCTCCGGCGCATCCAGCGCTGCCTTGCCCAAGTCGAGAATCTCGGTCAGCTTGAACTTGCTCTTCAGCCAGTTCAGCGCCCGCAGCAGATCCCGTTCGATGGCGGTGAAATCACAGCCCAGCGGATACTCCGGAAACAGATTCGGA
This sequence comes from Pseudomonas sp. PS01270, assembly GCF_029959775.1. Taxonomy (NCBI): domain Bacteria; kingdom Pseudomonadati; phylum Pseudomonadota; class Gammaproteobacteria; order Pseudomonadales; family Pseudomonadaceae; genus Pseudomonas; species Pseudomonas sp. PS01270. The sequence goes on from NZ_JASCPT010000003.1 coordinate 55,407, forward strand.
TGCCGTGCGGCAATCGCCTGCAAGCGTTGCGGTGTGTTGTCGGCAAATCGTGGATCGAGACGGAAGTCCTTCGGCAGCTTGCCGACTGTCTGCGCCTTTTCGATCAGTCCCGGCTGGAACCGCGAGTCGCTGATATTGAGCAACGCTTCGATCACCGCCGCGTCGGATTTGCCGCGCAGATCAGCGATGCCGTACTCGGTGACGACGATGTCGCGCAGGTGCCGCGGGATCGTGCAGTGGCCGTAGTCCCAGACGATATTGGAACTGACCTCGCCGCCCGATTCGCGCCAGCTGCGCAGGATCAACATCGATCGCGCGCCTTCCAGCGCATGGCCCTGAGCAACAAAGTTGTACTGGCCGCCGACACCGCTGAGCACGCGTCCATCTGCCAATTGATCAGCCACGCCGGCGCCGAGCAGAGTCATGGTGAACACGGTGTTGATGAAGCGCGCATCGATGCGCTGCAAGCGCTTGAGCTCTTCCTGGCCGTACAGCTCGTTGATGTAGCTGATGCGGGTCATGTTGAATTCCAGCAGCTTGCTTTGCGGCAACTCGCGCAGCCGCTCATAAAAACTGCGCGGGCCAAGGAAGAAGCCGCCGTGCACCGAGATACCGTCGGGCTGCGCGGCTTCGTCGAGGGTACCGGCGTTGGCCTGCTCCTGAGTCGGCACATCCGGATAGACCTTGCGCCGAATGATCCCGGCATCCGCCAATACCAACAGCCCGTTGACGAACATCTCGCTGCAACCGTAAAGGCCTTTGGCAAATGGCGCGGTGCCGCCCTCGCGCTGGATCAATTGCGCCCATTGGCTGAGGTTGATGTCATCCAGCAACGCCTGATAACCGGCGTTATCGGCCTGACGGGCAAGTAGCGCAGCAGTCAACGCGTCCCCCATCGAGCCGATACCAATTTGCAATGTGCCGCCATCGCGCACCAGCGTACTGGCGTGCAAGCCAATGAAATGATCCTGAAAGCCCACCGGCATGTTCGGCGTGGAAAACAGCGTGCTGCTGTCCTTCTCGTCGATCAGCAGATCAAACGTGTCGATGTCGACTTCCGCATCGCCGGGCATGTACGGCAGATCCGTATGCACCTGGCCGACCAGCACAATGGTCTCCCCTGCCTCGCGGCGCTTGGCGATCATCGGCAGCAGGTCGAGGGTGATGTCCGGGTTGCAGCTCAGGCTTAAGCGATCAGGGTGTTCGCTGCTGCTGGCGAGCAATTGCGCCACCAGATTGAGACCCGCTGCGTTGATGTCGCGAGCGGCATGGCTGTAATTGCTGCTGACGTAATCCTGCTGCGCCGGCGCGCTGTTGAGCAGACTGCCCGGCTGCATGAAAAACTGCTGGATACGGATGTTGGCGGGCAGGCTGTCGCGCTGCAGATCGGCGAGGAAATCGAACTCCGGATAATCACCAAACACGCGCTCGACGAAGGGCTCGATAAAGCGCTTCTGCAAGCCATCGCCCAGATTCGGCCGACCGAGGCACAGCGCGGTATAGATCGTCAGCTGCCGCTCGGGCAGGTCCTGGATGCGCCGGTACAGCGCGTTGACGAAGTTATTCGGCTTGCCCAGCCCCAGCGGCAGGCCCATGTGGATGTGCGCAGGCAAACGCGCCAGCACGTCGTCCACCGCCTGTTCGATCGAACACAACTGCACCATCTGAAGCCTCCCGCCCGTTCCGTTGATAGGGGTAGACCGAGATTGCCGGGGAATTACTTCCGAGGGAAGGTGATTGGTGCGAAAAAAAGGCCAAAGTTCCGACAGAGGGCGAATCACCGACTGTTAAGTCGGCAAGACGAACCGCCTCACAAACGCACAACTCTTTTCCTACATCACCTGTAATTCAATCACGCGCAACTACCAGACACGTCTCAATTGTACTTATTGCCTACACAGGTAGCCTTGGAAGCAGGATTCAAACGCTCTGCAAAAAAAACCTCTCTTCGGAAGCGCTGACCTCTAATGAAAAGCAACCTGATACTTTGCTCCTTTGGTGTAGGCATTGCGATTCTTACAAGCGCATCACCCTATTTGATAGGCAATTCAATCAATCTATACTTGGCAAGTGACAGTTTATATTTATACGCGCTCGCGGGCGCTTCGTTCTCCCTCATCGCCACGCCCCCATTAAAGCTGGCAGCCAACATCTACCTACAAAAAACCGCGTCAAAAACAAGATTTATTCTGAAGAAGGCAATCCTGAATCACCTACTAGACAGAAGCTTCGAGCATACGCAAAAACCAGGCGAGCGAATCGAACTCATCGATGGCGACGTTGATGGCTCGTTATATTTGTATCACTCAATTTATCTGGATGTATCGCTGAACTGCAGCATCATTATCGCTGCGCTCCTGGTGACTGCCCACTATCATCCACTTCTGGCACTCGCACCACTTACCGGCCTCGTTTATGCTATTGCGGCATATATTATAAATCGAAAAAATAGCAACTCACTGTTTGCTGAGTACGTTCAAGAAAACACCGTAACAATAGGCGCCATCTGTGAGCTTTTGCTTAATGCAAAGCCATACACCAACAGGATCAAGATCGATATAAAAAATATCGAGCGCCTCGCTTTTCGCTCAAGCCTCAAAGCCACAACATTCGAATCCATGTCAGGTACATGTTATCCGATAGCGACAGTGGTCTTATTACTGCTATCGGCCCATCTGCTAAGCGTTGGCGAAGCGACTATAGGCTCAATTTTTGCCTCAGCCATCTATCTTGAACGCGTTCTGAGCCCCACGATGTCACTGATATCTATCTACTACTCGAGCAGAGAGGCATCTTATAGACGTAGTCGAATTCGTAGCTACGAACTGCAGCACGAGGGGCATTGAACTATGTTTATATGCTTGCGAAATAACCTGACCGTTTTTCTGCTTTCGGTTATTTGCCTTACCGTAGCAAGTATATGTCAATTGTTAATACCATCAATCGTCGCAAAGAGCCTGTCGGCTCTTAATACTGGCTCCATTAATGCTGAGTTTTATTTCACTCTTATCGCTGTTTTTCTAACCAAGCTATCAACCCAAGCTCTGGGCAGTTCCTTGGCAACGCTCATGGAAGCAAGATCCCGCTTTCTACTTATCAACTTCATTGTGCATGATAAACGCCCCTCTCCATTATGTTCTCGGGTGACATTGATAAAAGAAGACGCGGAAAAAATTGCTTCCGTCATTCATGACACAATCCATCTCATGGGCTCTTGCATTTTGACGGTTTCCGCAGCCCATATTCTGCTCCGGGAAAACATCTATTTCTTCCTGCCCATCGCTTTAATTATTGTGTTGACGTGTGTGCAATTAAGATTTGCCAAGCCTGTAATCCAGCGGTTATATGCAGCAGAAATGTCGAAGGAAGATTTGTACAAAGAGTCGCTTATCAGCGCTTTCAACGCTTCCAGCGACGGCAAGCAAAGTAAAATGCAACTCATTAGAAGCTATGGATATTTGAAGGACACGGTAAGAGCACGCTACAAGTATCTGAAAGCAAGCGCCATACAGTCCTTCTGGCCGGAAATGGCTATCTCGGCAGGTACGGTTTCAGTCATTTTCTTCAGCGCCGCTGCCACGCCGGAATTATTTGGCGAGCGTCTTATTGCCTGTCTCGGTTATATCGGAATTTTTACCATGGCCAGCACGGGTTCGATAAGACTCGGCATCACGATGATTGGCGTGAAGGTATCCGTTGATAGGATCTTTAGAGGGCATCGATATGAATGATCTGTTTATCCAGCAAATACGCCTGAAGCCAGACGTGACGGTGGGTGACCGGCTGCAAAACCTCTTCCCCCTTGAACTGCGCAACTCGATAACGGTTTTTATTGGCGAAAATGGTGCTGGGAAATCCACATTACTTGAAGCTATTGCCATCAAGTCAGGCTGCAATCCAGAAGGCGGTGGGAAGAATTTCAATTTCTCGACTGAGAACACTCATTCAAAACTGTACGAAAGCCTGACGCTCTCAAAAGGCTACCGAAGGGAGAAGGACGTTTTTTTCTACAGGGCAGAAACCTTCTACAACTTGAATACTGCAATTCGCAAGCTTGATGCAGAGGAGAGCTTTGATCCCGAAATAAAGAGCTACTACGGCGGCGTGGATATGCATTGCCTGTCGCACGGTGAAGCCATGGAGGCGTTGTTTCAACATCGATTCAAAGCCCAAGGTCTGTATGTGCTCGACGAGCCGGAAGCATCGTTATCCCCGTTGAGGCAATTGGTTTTTATCAACCGGATAATGGAGCTGTCGCGCGGCGGCGCGCAGTTCATCATCGCTACTCACTCTCCCCTCATCATGTCGATCCCGGGATGTGATCTTAGGCAGATATCAGGAGGGCGCTGCGAGCAAATAGCGCCTGAAGATACCGATGCTTACGTCGTGTACAAAGCGGTGCTCAATTCTGCCGGCGCCTACATCACGAAAAACATGCAGTGAGATTGCAGGCGCAAAAAAACCGTCCGAAGACGGTTTTTTCAAAGCCGGCGCTGATTACAGACCGGACATCTCTTTGATCGCACCCTTGAGCTCTTCATCGGTGCAATCGGCGCAGGTGCCTTTTGGCGGCATGGCGTTGATGCCGGTGATAGCTTTGGCGAGGATGCCGTCGAGGCCACCCTGATGGTCAGCGCGCTCCTTCCAGGCTGCAGTGTCCTTGATTTTCGGCGCGCCCAACAGGCCGGTACCGTGACAAGCGTTGCAGTGCTTGGCAATCACCTCGTCCGGGGTTCTCGCCCCGCCACCGCCGCCAGCCGTCGCGGCCACTTCCATACCCTTGCATTCCTGCCCTTGAACACACACCTGGCCGACGGGCTCGAGGCGTTTGGCGATGTCGTCATTCGTCGCAGCTTGAGCGCTGACAGCCCAGAGGGCCAGTACGGTTGCTGGTGCAGCCAGCATTTTCATAATTAGGTTCACGCGTTCACCCTCAATGGTGGCTATTCACGCCTGCGGCCACGGTTCGCAGGCGGGCGCAAGTATAGCGGGTAGGCCGCTGTACTGAAACAACCCCATGGTTAGAGGGGTCTTGTTGCCCATCGGTAAAACGGTTCTGGGGCCTTTGCCATATCGGCCTGGCGCCTTCTGCTTAAAAATTCGCCGGCGTGGCTGCGCTGATTAGTCGCGCCGGCACGTCGAACGGGTTACGGAAACGATGCGGCTTGGTACTTTCAAAATAGTAGCTGTCGCCGGCTTCGAGGATAAAAGTTTCCAGACCCACCACCAGTTCGAGGCGGCCTTCCACCAGAATCCCGGTTTCCTCGCCCTCGTGGGTGAGCATTTCTTCGCCGGTGTCGGCGCCCGGCGGGTAGATTTCGTTGAGGAAGGCGATGGCGCGGCTCGGGTGGGCGCGGCCGACCAGTTTCATGGTCACGGCGCCGTCGGAGATGTCGATCAGCTCATTGGCCTTGTAGACGATCTGGGTCGGTTGGTCCTGCAGGATCTCTTCGGAAAAGAACTCGACCATCGACATGGGAATCCCGCCGAGCACCTTTCTCAGCGAACTGATCGAAGGGCTGACGCTGTTCTTTTCGATCATCGAAATGGTGCTGTTGGTGACGCCCGCGCGTTTGGCGAGTTCACGCTGGGAAAGCCCTTTGAGCTTGCGGATCGATTGCAGTCGTTCACCGACGTCCAAGGCGGGAGCCTCCTGATGTTGTAAGAATATTGAGCGTTATCATGGCGACAGCGTTCAGTATTTACAACAGCTGGCCCCCGCAGCGGCGTCAACCCTCGGAATAGAGCCTTGGCACCCGTTTCAGGTTGCAGAAGATCTGATACGGGATGGTATCGGCCCACTTTGCCACGTCGCTGGCGAGGATGTTCTTACCCCACAACTCGACGGTCGAGCCAAGCCCCGCTTCCGCTACGTCGGTCAGATCGATGCAGAGCATGTCCATCGACACGCGCCCCAGCAAGCGGCTGGGTTTGCCAGCCACCAGCACCGGCGTGCCGGTCGGCGCCTGGCGCGGGTAGCCGTCGGCGTAACCCATGGCGACCACGCCGATGCGCATCGGCTTGTCGGTGATGAATCTGGCGCCATAGCCGATCGGTTCGCCGGCCGGCAATTCACGCACACTGATGACTTTCGATTCGAGAGTCATCACCGGTTGCAGGCGTTCAGCGACGGCGTTGGCTTCTTCGAACGGGGTCGCGCCGTAGAGCATGATGCCCGGACGTACCCAGTCGCTTTGGATTTCTGGCCATCCGAGCACCGCTGGCGAGTTGCGCAAGCTGACTTCCGCCGCCAGCCCCTGACGCGCCGCTTCGAACACCGCGACCTGCTCGGCACTGCTTTGCGCATGCAGTTCATCGGCGCGGGCGAAGTGGCTCATCAACACGATTTTTGCCACTTTGCCGCTGGCCAGCAGACGCTGATAGGCCGCTGGATAATCTTTCGGATGCAGGCCGACGCGGTGCATGCCGGAATCGAGCTTGAGCCATACCGTGATCGGTTTGCTCAGGACTGCCTGCTCGATCGCTTCGAGCTGCCACAGCGAATGCACCACGCACCAGAAATCATGCTCAACGATCAACGCCAGCTCGTCAGCTTCGAAGAAGCCTTCCAGCAGCAATACCGGCGCGCGAATCCCGGCGGAACGCAGCTCCAGTGCTTCTTCAATGCAGGCCACCGCAAACCCGTCAGCCTCGGCTTCCAGCGCCTGGGCGCAACGTACCGCGCCATGGCCATAGGCGTCCGCCTTGATCACCGCGAGCGCCTTGGCGCCGGTGACTTCACGGGCAATTCGGTAGTTGTGACGCAGGGCTTGAAGGTCGATCAGGGCACGGGCAGGACGCATGGCGGCAGACTTCTGGGCGGTCATGGGAAGAAAAACCGGCGCTGACTGACGACGCGAACCGCCAACAGCACCGGGAGAGGGATCTGTAAAACGTTATGGCAGCGCGGCGACGATGGAGATCTCCACCAGAATGCTCGGCTTGGCCATCTTCGCTTCGACGGTGGCGCGGGCCGGCGCCGCACCTTTTGGCAGCCACTGGTCCCACACCGCATTCATCCCGGCGAAGTGCGCTTCGATGTCGTTCAAATAGATCGTTGCCGACAACAGATGCTGTTTGTCCGTCCCGGCCAGATCGAGCAGACGTTCGATATTGGCGAGCACGTCGCGGGTCTGCTGTTCAATTCCGGCGTCGAAGTCGTCGCCGACCTGCCCGGCCAGATACACGGTGCCGTTGTGGCTGACGATCTGACTCATGCGCTCATTGGTGAGCTGGCGCTGGATTGACATGTTTTGCGGACTCCTGGGTCTGGTTGCCGTAACGGGAAATATCGAGGCCTTCAGCGCTGATCTGCGGCTTTTTCTTCGCCATCAGGTCGGCGAGCAAACGGCCGGAACCACAGGCCATGGTCCAGCCGAGCGTACCGTGACCGGTGTTGAGGAACAGATTCTTGAACGGCGTGGCGCCAACGATCGGCGTACCGTCCGGCGTGGTCGGGCGCAGGCCGGTCCAGAAACTCGCTTCGGCCAGATTGCCGCCCTGAGGATAAAGGTCGTTGACGATCATCTCCAGGGTTTCGCGCCGGCGCGGGTTCAGCGACAGGTCAAAACCGGCGATCTCGGCCATGCCGCCGACGCGGATGCGGTTGTCGAAACGGGTGATCGCGACCTTGTAGGTCTCGTCGAGAATGGTTGAAGTCGGCGCCATCGCCGGATCGGTGATCGGCACGGTCAGCGAGTAGCCCTTGAGCGGATACACCGGAGCCTTGATGCCCAGCGGCTTGAGCAGTTGCGGCGAGTAGCTGCCGAGCGCCAGCACGTAGCGGTCAGCGGTTTCCAGCTTGCCGTCGATCCACACACCGTTGATGCGATCACCGGCGTAATCGAGCTTCTGGATGTCCTGGCCGAAACGGAATTCCACGCCGAGCTTGCGCGCCATTTCGGCGAGACGGGTGGTGAACATCTGGCAGTCGCCGGTCTGGTCATTGGGCAGACGCAGCGCGCCAGCGAGAATGTCAGTCACGCCTGCCAGCGCCGGTTCGACGCGGGCGATGCCGGCGCGGTCAAGGACTTCAAACGGCACACCGGATTCTTTCAGCACGGCGATGTCTTTGGCGGCGTTATCCAGTTGCGCCTGAGTGCGGAACAACTGCGTGGTGCCGAGGCTGCGGCCTTCGTAGGCGATACCGGTTTCGGCGCGCAATTCATCAAGGCAGTCGCGACTGTACTCGGACAGCCGCACCATGCGCTCCTTGTTCACCGCGTAACGGCTGGCGGTGCAGTTGCGCAGCATTTGCGCCATCCACAGGTACTGATCGATGTCGGCAGTGGCTTTGATCGCCAGCGGCGCGTGGCGTTGCAGCAGCCACTTGATGGCCTTGAGCGGGACGCCCGGCGCAGCCCACGGCGAGGCGTAACCCGGCGATACCTGGCCGGCGTTGGCGAAACTGGTCTCCATGGCCGCAGCAGGCTGCCGGTCGACCACCACCACTTCAAACCCGGCACGGGCCAGATAGTAAGCACTGGCGGTACCGATGACGCCGCTACCCAAGACCATGACGCGCATTTTCAATCCCTCATCGCGGCTTTTCGCCGAACTGTTTGTTAGAGCAATGATGGGCGCAGTGTAAAAAAGAAATGCCAGTGCTTTTCACTATATAAGCGCCTATATTTGGCGACAATTCTCGGCAAAAACCCTTTTCACGGAGGCGCATCCCCTATGCGTACCAACACTCAGACCAAACGTGAGCTGGACAAGATCGACCGCAACATCTTGCGCATCCTCCAGGCGGACGGGCGGATTTCCTTCACCGAACTGGGGGAAAAGGTCGGCCTCTCGACCACGCCGTGCACCGAGCGCGTGCGGCGTCTGGAGCGCGAGGGGATCATCATGGGCTACAACGCCCGGCTCAATCCGCAGCATTTGAAGGGTAGCCTGCTGGTGTTCGTCGAGATCAGCCTCGACTACAAATCCGGCGACACATTCGAGGAATTCCGCCGCGCAGTGCTGAAGCTGCCCCATGTGCTGGAGTGCCATTTGGTGTCAGGAGATTTCGATTATCTGGTGAAAGCGCGGATTTCCGAGATGGCCTCGTACCGCAAACTGCTCGGCGACATTCTGTTGAAGCTGCCGCATGTGCGTGAATCGAAGAGCTATATCGTCATGGAAGAGGTGAAAGAGAGCCTTTGCCTGCCGATTCCGGACTGATCACCGCAATGATCGTTCCCACGCTCTGCGTGGGAATGCAGCCCGGGACGCTCTGCGTCTCAAAGGCCGAACGCGGAGCGTCCGAAGAGGCATTCCCACGCAGAGCGTGGGAACGATCGCTTACACCAACACCTGCCGATTCGCCGCCATGTACTCGAAAATCTGCTTCTCGACCCGCGGATGAATCAGCTCCACCGGCCGCCGCTCGTTCGGGCATGGCAGCGTCTTGGTCGTACCAAACAATCGACAGATCAGCGGTCGCTCTTCATACACCGTGCAGCCATTCGGCCCCAGGTGCACACAGTTGAGTTCTTCCAGCGCGGCATCCTGCTCGGCGCGGGTCTTGCGCGGCAGCCGGGCCATTTCCTCGGGCGAAGTGGTCACCGGCCCACAGCAGTCGTGGCAGCCCGGCACGCAGTCGAACGTGGGGATCTGCTGACGCAGGTTGCGGATTTTCTGGCTGTTGCAGCTCATCGAAACGGTGACCAAAGTGGCGGGCTGATGATTGTGCCGCAAAAGCCCGGATCCAGACACCGCAGGCCGACCGATGTTGCCCACGTTCGGGCGGGCGGCTTATGCTCCGTCAAATTTTCTCGACACTCAGCCGTTGGATGATGCCCATGACCGCCCGCGCCCAGACCACCGCGAGCCAACCCCACGTTGCCTCTTATTACGCCGCCAGCAGCCTGCCGCAGCCTGACCATCCCGTGCTGCAAGGCGAGGTGGTGGCGGATGTCTGCGTGGTCGGCGGCGGCTTTTCCGGGCTGAACACGGCGCTGGAACTCGCCGAGCGCGGTTTCAGCGTGGTGTTGCTGGAAGCCCACAAGATCGGCTGGGGCGCCAGCGGTCGCAACGGCGGGCAGTTGATTCGCGGCGTCGGTCACGGCCTTGATCAGTTCGCCAATGTCATCGGTGCCGAAGGCGTGCGCGAGATGAAACTCATGGGCCTGGAAGCGGTGGAGATTGTCCGCCGGCGCGTCGAGCGTTTCGGCATTGCCTGCGACCTGACCTGGGGCTACTGCGACCTCGCCAACAAGCCTTCCGATCTCGACGGTTTTGCCGAAGATGCCGAAGAGTTGCGCGGCCTCGGTTACCGCTACGAAACCCGCCTGTTGCAGGCCAGTGAAATGCACACCGTGGTCGGTTCCAAGCGCTATGTCGGCGGCTTGATCGACATGGGCTCCGGACATCTGCATCCGCTGAATCTGGCGCTGGGCGAAGCGGCAGCGGCGCAGCAACTGGGCGTGCAGCTGTTCGAGCGTTCGGCAGTGACGCGCATCGATTACGGCCCCGAAGTGAAGGTGCACACCGCGCAAGGCTCGGTGCGGGCCAAAACTCTGGTGCTGGGCTGCAATGCCTATCTCAATGACCTCAACCCGCAACTGAGCGGCAAGGTCCTGCCCGCCGGCAGTTACATCATCGCCACCGAACCGCTGAGCGCAGAGCAGGCGCACAACCTGCTGCCGCAGAACATGGCGGTCTGCGACCAGCGGGTAGCGCTGGATTACTACCGGCTCTCGGCGGATCGACGTTTGCTGTTCGGCGGCGCGTGTCATTACTCGGGACGCGATCCGAAAGACATCGGCGCCTATATGCAGCCGAAGATGCTTGAAGTGTTTCCGCAACTGGCCGGGGTGAAAGTCGATTATCAGTGGGGCGGAATGATCGGCATCGGCGCCAACCGCCTGCCGCAGATTGGCCGGCTCGCCGAGCAGCCGAACGTGTATTTCGCCCAGGCCTACTCCGGGCATGGGGTGAATGCCACACACCTGGCCGGCAAGCTGCTTGCCGAAGCAATCAGCGGGCAGCACAGCGGCGGCTTTGATCTGTTCGCCAAGGTGCCGCACATCACCTTCCCGGGCGGCAAGCATTTGCGCTCGCCGTTGTTGGCGTTGGGGATGTTGTGGCATCGGCTGAAAGAGTTGGTCTGAGGGTATCTCGGCGGCCCTTGATGCGCTTTCGCGAGCAGGCTCGCTCCCACAGTAAACGCGTTTATTCAGGCAGAACGCGGTCACTGTTTGGAGCGAGCCTGCTCGCGATTAGGCCGGCAAGAACGATACAGATCTCAGATTCGCCAAAACGGCTTCAACCCCTCCTCCCTTGCCTGCTCTCGCGTCAACCCGACATCCCTGAGTTGCTCCGGTGTCAGGCCTAGCAACGCCTTGCGCGTGTGCAGACGATGCCAGAACAGACCCCAGCGACTGAGGCCGGACGGTGCGTTACGCAGCAGATTGCGCGCGCTGTCCTTCTGCCCTGCCGCCAGTTCCTGACTGTGTAACGTCAGCCGCACATCGCTCAAGCCGTTCATTTTCGTTGCTCCTGTTTACTTGGGTAGCCAGAGATTCCATGATGCGCGGGCGAGCAAAACCATTACAGACTCAAAGAACCTGTATTAACTCCATACAGATTTACCGATTCATCGACTGAATGGCCGATTTTTGCCGCATCTGTACTGGTTTCCACCAAGACGCACCGAGGCCGCTATGACTCTGTATGTAAACCTCGCCGAATTGCTCGGTACCCGCATCGAACAAGGTTTCTATCGCCCCGGCGATCGCTTGCCGTCGGTGCGGGCCTTGAGTGTCGAGCACGGTGTCAGTCTGAGCACGGTGCAGCAGGCGTATCGCGTGCTGGAAGACAGCGGTCTGGCCACGCCGAAACCCAAGTCTGGCTACTTTGTGCCAGTCGGCCGCGAATTGCCGGAGCTGCCCGCAATAGGCCGTCCGGCGCAACGGCCAGTGGAGATTTCGCAGTGGGACCAGGTGCTGGAATTGATCCGCGCCGTACCGCGCAAGGACGTCGTGCAATTGGGCCGTGGCATGCCCGATGTCGGCTCGCCGACCATGAAGCCGCTGCTGCGCGGACTGGCGCGAATCAGCCGGCGGCAGGACATGCCCGGTCTGTATTACGACAACATCCACGGCAACCTCGAACTGCGTGAACAGATCGCACGGCTGATGCTCGATTCCGGCTGCCAGTTGAGCGCCAGCGATCTGGTGATCACCACTGGCTGCCACGAAGCGCTGTCCACCAGCATCCACGCGATCTGCGAGCCGGGTGACATCGTCGCGGTGGACTCGCCGAGCTTCCACGGCGCCATGCAAACCCTCAAAGGCCTGGGCATGAAAGCCCTGGAAATCCCCACCGACCCCCTCACTGGCATCAGCCTCGACGCCTTGGAACTGGCCTTGGAACAGTGGCCGATCAAGGCCATTCAGCTCACCCCCAACTGCAACAACCCCCTCGGCTACGTCATGCCCGAGTCGCGCAAACGCGCCTTGCTGACCCTGGCCCAGCGTTTCGACGTGGCGATCATCGAAGACGATGTGTATGGCGAGCTGGCCTACACCTATCCGCGCCCGCGCACGATCAAATCCTTCGACGAAGACGGCCGCGTGTTGCTCTGCAGCTCGTTCTCCAAGACCCTGGCGCCGGGGCTGCGCATCGGCTGGGTGGCGCCGGGCCGATATCTGGAGCGAGTGCTGCACATGAAATACATCAGCACCGGCTCGACCGCACCACAACCGCAGATCACTATCGCCGAATTCATCAAGGCCGGCCATTTCGAGCCGCACTTGCGGCGCATGCGCATGCAGTACCAGCGCAATCGTGACGCGATGATCGACTGGGTGACGCGCTATTTCCCGGCCGGCACCCGCGCCAGTCGCCCGCAGGGCAGCTTCATGCTCTGGGTGGAGCTGCCGGAAGGTTTCGACACGCTGAAGCTGAATCGCGCGCTGCACGATCAGGGCGTACAGATTGCTGTCGGCAGCATCTTTTCCGCTTCGGGCAAGTACCGCAATTGTCTGCGGATGAACTACGCTGCCAAACCAACAGCGCAGATCGAAGAAGCGGTGCGCAAGGTCGGCGCTGCGGCAATCAAATTACTCGCTGAGACCGACTGACCTTTTTTGCGCGCCCGGCGTCCAAATTGCCGACCTCAGCCGCCAACCGGAACGACCCTACGTGAGCTTCAGACAGCCCTTACTCGCTTTACTGATACTCGCCTCGTTCCTCAGCGGCTGCGCCAGCCTCGATGTGCCGCGCGAACCAAGCCAGGCCCTGCCGGCTTCGGACTCCAGCTTCGGCCGTTCGATTCAGGCTCAGGCCGCGCCCTACAAAGGGCAGTCGGGGTTTCGCCTGCTCTCCGACAGTGGCGAGGCGTTTACCGCCCGGGCCGAGCTGATTCGTCATGCCCAGGTCAGCCTCGATTTGCAGTACTACATCGTCCACGACGGCATCAGCACGCGGATGCTGGTGGAGGAAGTGTTGAAGGCGGCCGACCGTGGTGTGCGCGTGCGCATCTTGCTCGACGACACCACCAGCGACGGCCTCGACCAGATCATCGCGACGCTGGCGGCACATCCGCAGATCCAGATTCGTTTGTTCAATCCGTTGCACCTGGGCCGGAGCACCGGCGTAACGCGCGCGGCCGGGCGACTGTTCAACCTGTCCGTGCAGCATCGGCGCATGCACAACAAGTTGTGGCTGGCGGACAACAGCGCGGCCATCGTCGGCGGGCGCAATCTGGGCGATGAATATTTCGACGCCGAACCCAACCTGAATTTCACCGACATCGACATGCTCAGCATCGGCCCGGTGGCCGAACAGCTCGGACACAGTTTCGACCAGTACTGGAACAGCGCGCTGAGCAAGCCGATCGACGAATTCCTCTCCAGCCAACCGACCACCGCCGACCTGCAAAACACGCGCACGCGCCTGGAAGAATCGCTGGAAGAAACCCGCAAGCAGAACCACGCGCTCTATCAACAGTTGATGAAATTCACTACCGACCCGCGCATGGACATCTGGCGTAAAGAGCTGATCTGGGCCTGGAACCAGGCGTTGTGGGATGCGCCGAGCAAGGTCCTGTCCAAGGGCGAACCGGATCCGCATCTGCTGCTGACCACACAACTGGCGCCGGAACTGACCGGTGTCAGCAAAGAGCTGATCATGATTTCCGCCTACTTCGTGCCCGGCCAGCCGGGGCTGGTCTACCTGACCGGGCGCGCCGATGCCGGAGTCTCCGTGAGCCTGCTGACCAATTCACTGGAGGCCACCGACGTGCCGGCGGTGCATGGTGGTTACGCGCCCTATCGCAAGGCATTGCTTGAACACGGCGTGAAACTCTTTGAACTGCGCCGCCAGCCTGGGGATAACTTTGGCAGCGGGCCGCGGGTGTTCTACAGCAAGTCGTTTCGAGGTTCGGATTCGAGTTTGCACAGCAAGGCGATGATCTTCGATCGGCGCAAATCGTTTATCGGCTCGTTCAACTTCGACCCGCGCTCGGTGCTGTGGAACACCGAAGTCGGCGTGCTCGTCGACAGCCCGGAACTGGCCGAGCACGTGCGCGCACTGGCCCTGCAAGGCATGGCGCCGACCTTGAGTTATCAGGCGAAACTCGAGGACGGCAAGGTTGTCTGGGTCACCGAAGACAACGGCCAGATGCACACTCTGACCAAGGAGCCGGGGAGCTGGTGGCGGCGCTTCAACTCGTGGTTCAGCACCAGCGTCGGCCTGGAGCGGATGCTGTAAGTCCGTCTGTTGATGATCCCTTGTGGGATGCGCTCAGGCTGCTTCCGCCGTTGTGCCAAAGGCGCCTTGGCGCAACAACAAAAGCACCAGGCCAAACGCCCCAGCCGCCATCAACAGCGGCAACGCATGCCCATTGATCCACTGACTGCCCGCCCCTGCCGCCAACGGCCCGACCAGACAACCGACACCCCACAACTGCGCGATATGCGCATTGGCGCGAACCAGCGCATCGTCTCGATAACGCTCGCCAATCAGGATCAGTGACAAGGTAAACAAGCCGCCGGCACTGGCGCCGAACAGCACCCACAACGGCCAGATCAGCAGCGTGTCGAGCAACATCGGAATGGCCAGACTCGACAGCATCAACACCACCGCGCATCCGGCGAACAGCGTGCGCCGCGACAGGTAATCGGCCAATGCGCCGATCGGCAATTGCAGCAGCGCATCGCCGACCACCACGGTGCTGACCATGGCCAGCGCGATTTCGGCGGTGAACCCTTGTTGCAGGCAGTACACCGGCAGCAGTGTCAGGATCATCGCCTCGAACGCGGCGAACAACGACACCGCCCAGGCAATCGCCGGCAACTCACGGGCGAAGCCCCATAGATCACCAAAGGTCACGCTGTTGGCCTCGCTGCTCGGCGCACCGCTGCGCCCCAGCAGCAGGAAAGGCGAGAGCGTCAGCAGACCGACCCCGACCCAGAAACCGTAATCATGCTCGGTACCGAGCGCCCCCAGCAGCAACGGACCAGACAGTTGGCTCAGCGCATAGCTGCTGCCATACAGCGCGACCAGACGCCCGCGCCACTGCTCGACCACCAGTTGATTGATCCAGCTCTCGCCGAGGATGAACACGATGGTCAGGATCACCCCGATCAGCAGACGCAGCAGCAACCAGATCGGGTAACTCGGCAGCAGTGCCAGCAGGCCGATCGACAATGCCCCGGCCCACAGGCACAGACGCATCAGGTTCGCCGTGCCGAAATACGCGGCGAGGTGGCTGGAAATCTTCGCCCCAAGCAGCACGCCTATTGCCGGCATCGCCGCCATCACACCGATTGCGAACGAGCCGTAGCCCCAGCCCTCCAGACGCAACGACACCAGCGGCATGCTGACCCCCAGGGCCAGGCCGACACTCAAGACAGACGCCAACACGGCGAAATACGTCGCCCACCGCATGTTCCACGCTCCTGTGGATATTTTTATATGCACCACAAAATCACTGTGGGAGCGAGCCCCTGTGGCGAGGGGATTTATCCCCGTTGGGTCGCGCAGCGGCCCCAAAACCTGCAACCACGATGTACCAGGTACACCGCGTGCAATGGTTTAGCGACTGCTTCGCAGCCGAACGGGGATAAATTCCCCCACCACAGAGGCTCGCTCCCACAGGGGATCTCTGTAGGTTCGAGAGCCTGATTAACTCAGGCTCTCTTAATGAATTACAGCTTGATCCACGTGGCCTTCAGCTCGGTGTACTTGTCGAAGGCATGCAGCGATTTGTCGCGACCGTTGCCCGACTGTTTGAAGCCACCGAACGGCGCGGTCATGTCGCCGCCATCGTACTGGTTGACCCACACGCTACCGGCGCGCAAGGCCTTGGCGGTCAGGTGCGCCTTGGAGATGTCCTGGGTCCACACCGCTGCGGCCAGGCCGTATGGCGTGTCGTTGGCGATCTGGATGGCTTCTTCGGCGCTGTCGAAAGCGATCACCGACAACACCGGGCCGAAAATCTCTTCCTGGGCAATCTTCATCGCGTTGCTCACACCATCGAAAATGGTCGGCTCAACGTAAGTGCCGCCGGTCTCCTGGAGGATGCGCTTGCCGCCGGCGACCAGTTTGGCGCCATCGCTATGGCCGGATTCGATGTACGACAGCACGGTGTTCATCTGCTGGGTATCGACCAGCGCACCGACGTTGGTCGCCGGGTCCAGCGGATTGCCCGGCTTCCAGGCTTTCAGCGCCTCGATCACCATTGGCAGGAATTTGTCCTTGATCGAACGCTCGACCAGCAGGCGCGAACCGGCGGTGCACACTTCGCCCTGGTTGAAGGCGATGGCGCTGGCGGCGGATTCAGCGGCGGCCTGCAGATCCGGCGCATCGGCGAAGACGATGTTCGGGCTCTTGCCACCGGCTTCCAGCCAGACGCGCTTCATGTTCGATTCGCCGGCATAGACCATGAGTTGCTTGGCAATCTTGGTCGAACCGGTGAACACCAGCGTGTCGACGTCATTGTGCAGACCCAGCGCCTTGCCGACGGTGTGGCCATAGCCCGGCAGTACGTTGAGCACGCCTTTGGGAATACCGGCTTCAATGGCCAGCGCAGCGATGCGGATGGCAGTCAGCGGCGATTTTTCCGACGGCTTGAGGATCACCGAGTTACCGGTCGACAGCGCCGGGCCGAGTTTCCAGCAAGCCATCATCAGCGGGAAGTTCCACGGCACGATAGCGCCGACCACACCCACCGGCTCACGGGTCACCAGACCTAGTTGGTCATGCGGGGTGGCGGCAACTTCGTCGTAGATCTTGTCGATCGCTTCGCCGCTCCAGCTCAACGCCTGCGCCGCACCCGGTACGTCGATGTACAGCGAATCGCTGATCGGCTTGCCCATGTCGAGGGTTTCCAGCAGCGCCAGTTCTTCCGCGTGCTGTTTCAGCAGGCTGGCGAAGCGGATCATGGTGGCTTTGCGCTTGGTCGGCGCCAGGCGCGACCAGACGCCGGAATTGAAAGTAGCGCGGGCGTTTTCTACAGCACGGTCGGCGTCGGCGGCGTCACAGCTGGCGATCTTGCCGAGCAGGCGGCCATCGACCGGGCTGATGCATTCGAAGGTTTCGCCGGAGACGGCGTCAGTGTATTCGCCATTCAGGAAGGCGCGGCCTTCGATTTTCAGATCGCGGGCGCGTTGTTCCCAGTCGGCACGAGTCAGGGTGGTCATTCGGGTGTCCTCCTCTTATTGAATACGAGCACCGCAAGCGCTGCGGCGCTGTTCAAGAATTCTGCCCGGCCAGCCTGCACTTTCGGCCCGAGGCACCCGCCACCCTAAACCAGCGGCCGGGTTTGTTTCAATATATTTGACATAAGCTGGCCATACGGCCTTGCGGTGTTCATTTTAATAAACATAGACTTTGGCCCATTCCAGCCCACGCGCCGTCATTAGCGGAGAAAACAACAATGAACATCCAGAACGTCGTCGACATCAGCCTCGCCAGCAGCGAAGCCGAGCGCTATCGGCCGGACCCGGCGAAAGTGCTGAAGGGCGATCCTGAGCAGGCGGTGTTTCATCAATACGAAAGCCCTTGTGGGCAAATGGGCGTGGGCGTGTGGGAAGGCGCGGTAGGTCAGTGGACGGTGAATTACACCGAGCATGAGTACTGCGAGATTCTGCAGGGGGTTTCGGTATTGCGTGACAGCGATGGCAATGCCAAGACCTTGCGCGCTGGTGATCGCTTCGTGATTCCGGCGGGGTTTCGCGGCACCTGGGAAGTGCTGGAGGCTTGCCGCAAGGTTTATGTGATCTTTGAACAGAAGGCTTGAGATGTTTGCTGGCTGATCGGCCCTCATCGCTGGCAAGCCAGCTCCCACAGGTTTTGTGCATGACACAGGTTCAGTGAAGACCGGCAATCAATGTGGGAGCTGGCTTGCCAGCGATAAGGCCCAACCGGTCACCGCAGAATCCAAGGCAAAAAAAAGGCCCGCATCTCACGATACGGGCCTTTTTCGCAGTCAGGAAAAATCAATTACTTGATTTTGCCTTCCTTGTACATCACGTGCTTGCGAACAACCGGATCATATTTCTTGATCTCGATTTTGTCCGGGGTAGTACGCTTGTTCTTGTCGGTAGTGTAGAAGTGACCAGTACCGGCGCTCGAGATCAAACGAATCAATTCACGCATGATTAGCTCCCTTAAATCTTGCCATCGCGGCGAAGTTCGGCGAGCACGACAGTGATGCCACGCTTGTCGATGATACGCATGCCTTTGGCAGATACGCGCAGACGCACAAAACGTTTCTCTTCTTCAACCCAGAAGCGGTGATGCTGCAGGTTCGGCAGGAAACGACGACGGGTTTTGTTGTTTGCGTGGGAAATGTTATTCCCAGTCACCGGACCCTTACCGGTAACTTGACATACTCTCGACATGCCTCAGCCCTCTAAAACCACATGCCCAACCCGGCATGGGTTGGCCGCTTAATCTCTCAGTCATTTGGCGCCAGGCGCCGCGTTTCTTTAGAGGTCTTACCGGCTACACCTACAGTGAAGGAACCGGGCCCCTAGAAAAGAGCGCTGCTTTATACCAGAAAGACCGGGGTGCAACAACAATCGGTGTGCAATCAATCGGCAAAAGGGCGATTTTTTCCGCCGCAGACGCCTTGGACAAAGGCTGCGGCCAGTTTTGACCACTCGTCGCAGAAATCCCGTCCTACAGGCGATTCAGACTTTTCATCCCCCTGCTCACGCTCGAAACCGCGCAAGAGTGCGCCTGAAAATGCAAAAAGGGGATAGTCATTTGCAATTCAGAGCTCTAGGGTAGGACTTTTCCAGACTGCACTTGCAGATGGGCCTTCGATCTGTAAAGGAAACCGACCATGCGCCTCGCTGCCCTACCCCTGTTACTCGCTCCGCTGTTGCTGAGCCCCCTCGCCCAGGCCGCCGCGTTGAGCGTGTGTACCGAGGCCAGTCCCGAAGGGTTCGACGTGGTGCAGTACAACTCGCTGACCACCACCAATGCTTCGGCTGACGTACTGATGAACCGCTTGGTGGATTTCGACACCGCCAGTGGCAAGGTCATCCCGAGCCTGGCCGACAGCTGGGAAGTCAGCACCGACGGCCTCACCTATGTGTTCAAACTGCACCCGCAGGTGAAATTTCATACAACCGATTATTTCAAGCCGAGCCGCGAGCTGAGCGCTGAAGACGTCAAATTCAGCTTCGACCGCATGCTCGACCCGGCCAACCCGTGGCACAAGGTCGCCCAGAGCGGCTTCCCCCATGCGCAGTCGATGCAACTGCCGACCCTGATCAAGAAGATCGACGCCCTCGACCCGCTGACCGTGCGCTTTACCCTCGACCATCCGGATTCGACCTTCCTCGCGACCCTGAGCATGGGCTTCGCCTCGATCTATTCCGCCGAATATGCCGACAAACTGATGAAGGCCGGCGCCACCGACAAACTCAACAGCCAGCCAATCGGCACCGGCCCGTTCGTGTTCAATCGCTTCCAGAAAGACGCGGCGATCCGCTACAAGGCCAATCCGGACTATTTCCGTGGCAAGCCTGCCATCGACCCGTTGATTTTCGCCATCACGCCGGACGCCAACGTTCGCCTGCAAAAGCTGCGGCGCAACGAATGCCAGATCGCCCTGTCGCCAAAACCACTGGACGTACAGGCTGCGCTGAAGGAGCCGACGCTGAAAGTCGAAAAGACTGACGCCTTCATGACCGCTTTCGTGGGCATCAACAGCCAGCATCCGCCGCTGGACAAGCCGGAAGTGCGCCAGGCGATCAACCTCGCCTTCGACAAGGCCAACTACATCAAAGCCGTGTTCGAAGACACCGCCGAAGCGGCCAACGGCCCGTACCCGCCGAACACCTGGAGCTACGCCAAGAACCTGCCGGGCTATCCACACGACGTGGCCAAAGCCAAGGCGCTGCTGGCCAAGGCCGGCTTGAAGGATGGCTTCCAGACCACAATCTGGACGCGGCCATCGGGCAGCCTGCTCAACCCGAACCCAAGTCTCGGCGCGCAGATGCTGCAGTCGGATCTGGCCGAGATCGGCATTCAGGCGGAGATCCGCGTGATCGAGTGGGGCGAACTGATTCGCCGCGCCAAGGCCGGCGAACACGACCTGCTGTTCATGGGCTGGGCCGGCGACAACGGCGACCCGGACAACTTCCTCACCCCGCAGTTTTCCTGCGCGGCGGTGAAATCCGGGACCAACTTCGCGCGGTACTGCAACGCCGATCTGGACAAGCTGATCAGCGCCGGCAAGACCACCAGCGAACAAGGCGTACGCACCAAGCTGTATGAACAGGCACAGGCGCAGATCCAGCAGCAGGCGTTGTGGCTGCCACTGGCGCACCCGACGGCCTACGCTTTGACGCGCAAGGATGTTCAGGGGTATTCCGTCAGCCCGTTCGGCCGCCAGGATTACTCCAAGATCAGCCTCAAGCCCTAAGCGGCAAGCGGCAAGCAGCAAGCAAGAGCACTCCGCACGCAGCTCCAGCTTGCCGCTTGCAGCTAGAGGCTTGCCGCTGCTCTTTTACATCCAGCCACACTCCGCCATCGACAGCGGTTCGCCATCGCCGATGATGAAGTGATCGAGCACTCGCACGTCAATCAGCTCCAGCGCTTTCTGCAGGCGCTTGGTCAGCAGCCGATCGGCCTGACTCGGATCGGTGTTGCCGGACGGATGGTTGTGACACAGGATCACCGCTGCGGCGTTATTGGCCAGCGCGCGCTTCACCACCTCCCGAGGATGCACGCTGGTGTTGTCGATCGAGCCGCGAAACAGCGCCTCGAAATTCAGCACCTGATGCTTTGAATCGAGAAACAGGCAGCCGAACACCTCGTGCGGCTCGTGCCGCAGCATCGCCTTGAGGTAGTCGCGGACGACCTGAGGGTTTTCCAGTGCCGGTTTCTGTCGTGAACGCTCGGCCAGATGGCGCTTGCTCATTTCCTGCGCGGCTTGCAGCTGCGCGAACTTGGCCGGGCCGAGGCCCAGTTGTTTGCTGAATGCGTCCTGATCGGCCTCGAGCAGCAAACGCAGGCCACCGAATTGCGTCAGCAGATGTCTGGCGAGGTCGACAGCGCTTTTTCCGGGCAATCCGGTGCGCAGAAAAATCGCCAACAACTCAGCGTCCGAAAGACTCCCTGCGCCGTGTTCCAACAGCCTTTCCCGCGGCCGTTCCGCCGCCGGCCAATCGCGAATACTCATAGCACCTCCTTGTCTGTGGGCGCCGCTGTTCCGTAGCGGTCGCTGTGATATCGTAGCCCATCTTTTTGGCGGTCGATTCAACCCTGGGGAGGGGCATCGCACCGCCGTCATCAACGAAATGAAAGGCAGACCTATGCAGCGGCTGTATCGGAAACGCATCGTTCTGGGCGTCGGCGGCGGCATTGCGGCCTACAAGAGCGCCGATCTGGTTCGCCGCCTGATCGACCAAGGTGCCGAAGTGCGCGTGGTCATGACCCATGGCGGCGCCGAATTCATTACCCCGCTGACCATGCAGGCCCTGTCGGGCCACCCGGTTCACCTCGACTTGCTCGACCCTGCCGCCGAAGCCGCCATGGGCCATATCGAGCTGGCGAAATGGGCCGATCTGGTGCTGATCGCCCCGGCCACCGCCGACCTGATCGCCCGTCTGGCCCAAGGCATTGCCAACGATCTGCTGACCACGCTGGTGCTGGCCACTGATGCCGTGGTTGCCGTCGCACCAGCGATGAACCAGGCGATGTGGCGCGACCCGGCGACCCAGGCCAACCTGCAACTGTTGGAGAGCCGTGGCCTGAAGACTTTCGGCCCGGCCTCGGGCAGCCAGGCCTGCGGCGACGTCGGCATGGGCCGCATGATGGAAGCCACCGATCTGGCACTGCTCGCCGCCGATTGCTTCCAGCGCCAGGCATTGACCGGCAAGCATGTGGTGATCACCGCCGGCCCGACTCAGGAAAACATCGACCCGGTGCGCTACATCACCAACCACAGCTCCGGCAAAATGGGTTTTGCCCTCGCCGAAGCAGCCGTGGAAGCCGGCGCCCGTGTCACTTTGATCAGCGGCCCGGTGCACTTGCCGACGCCTGATCGCGTGACGCGGATCGATGTGGTCAGCGCCCGCGACATGCTCGCCGCCTGCGAATCGGCCATGCCTTGCGACGTGTTCATCTCGTCGGCAGCGGTGGCGGACTACCGCCCGGAAGTAGTAGCTCCGCATAAACTCAAGAAAGATCCTACGAGCGGTGACGGCTTCGTCCTGCAAATGGTGCGCAACCCGGACATCCTTGCCACCATCGCGACCCGTCCCGACCGTCCGTTCAGTGTCGGCTTCGCCGCCGAAACCGAACACCTGCTCGACTACGCTGCACGCAAGCTGAAGGACAAGAATCTCGATCTGATCGTCGCCAACGACGTCGCCAACCCGAGCATCGGTTTCAACAGCGAAGAAAATGCCTGCAGCGTCATCGACCGTGAGCTGCACGCCACGGTTTTCGCCCAGACCAGCAAGAGCAAGATCGCTCGCCAACTGGTCACTTTTATCGCCGAACGTCTGAACCAGGTTTAATTTACATGCACGCTTTGCAAGCCAAGATCCTCGATCCACGCATCGGTACCGAATTCCCGCTGCCGCAATACGCCACGCCGGGCTCCGCCGGCCTCGACCTGCGCGCCATGCTGGAACAGGACATCGTGATCAAACCGGGTGAAACCGTGCTGATTCCCACCGGCCTGTCGGTGTACATCGGCGACCCGAATCTCGCCGCACTGATCCTGCCTCGCTCGGGCATGGGCCACAAACACGGCATCGTGCTGGGCAATCTGGTCGGCCTGATCGACTCCGATTACCAGGGTCCGCTGATGGTCTCCTGCTGGAACCGCGGCCAGAGCGACTTCACCATGACCGTCGGCGAACGTCTGGCGCAATTGGTGCTCGTGCCGGTGGTTCAGGCGCATTTCGAAATGGTTGAAGAGTTTGTCGAGACCGAGCGCGGTACCGGTGGTTTTGGCCATACCGGCACCAAATAACCGGATAGAAATTATTGTGGTGAGGGGGTTTATCCCCTCGCCACAAAAAATGCGCTACATCGGCAGCAGGTTTTAACACCGTAAATCAAGGTTTTGCCGGCCGAAAGCCACGCCAGCCGGGGCGTCATGGCCCTTTCATAGCACGAACTCTCTGTGGAAAACGCCGTCATACCCTTCAGTTTGAGCCTGCCGTCGAATCTTTCGCCGGTCTGTCCCGCCCTTTTCGAGATGGAGCATGTCCACAGATGAGCACCCCCGCCAAGATCGCCCCGAAGCTGCCTGACAGCATTTTCCGCGCCTACGACATTCGTGGCACCGTGCCGGAATACCTCAACGGTGAAACCGCCTACTGGATCGGTCGCGCCATCGGCTCGCAGAGCCTGGCTCAGGGTGAACCGAACGTGTCGGTCGGTCGTGACGGTCGCCTGTCAGGCCCGGAGCTGGTCGCGGAACTCATTCGCGGCATCGCCGAGAGCGGTTGCCACGTCAGCGATGTCGGCCTGGTGCCAACGCCAGCGCTGTACTACGCCGCCAACGTGCTGGCCGGCAAGTCCGGGGTGATGCTCACTGGCAGCCACAACCCGTCGAACTACAACGGCTTCAAGATCGTGATCGCCGGCGACACCCTCGCCAACGAGCAGATTCAGGTGCTCCACGAGCGCATCAAGAACAATGACCTGAGCAGCGGCCAGGGCAGCGTCACTCAGGTCGAAATCCTCGACCGCTACAACACCGAAATCGTCCAGGACATCAAACTGGCCCGCCGCCTGAAAGTCGTGGTCGACTGCGGCAACGGCGCGGCCGGCGTGATCGCCCCGCAACTGATCGAAGCGCTGAACTGCGAAGTCATCCCGCTGTTCTGCGAAGTCGACGGCAACTTCCCGAACCATCACCCGGATCCGGGCAAACCGGAAAACCTCGTAGACCTGATTGCCAAAGTCAAAGAGACCAACGCCGATATCGGCCTGGCCTTCGACGGCGACGGTGACCGCGTCGGCGTGGTGACCAACACCGGCAGCATCGTCTACCCGGATCGTCTGCTGATGCTGTTCGCTCGCGACGTAGTGGCGCGTAACCCGGACGCGGAAATCATCTTCGACGTCAAATGCACCCGTCGCCTGGTGCCATTGATCAAGGAATACGGCGGTCGGCCGCTAATGTGGAAGACCGGTCACTCGTTGATCAAAAAGAAAATGAAACAATCCGGCGCACTGTTGGCCGGCGAAATGAGCGGGCACATCTTCTTCAAGGAACGCTGGTTCGGTTTCGACGACGGCATCTACAGCGCCGCACGTCTGCTGGAGATCCTCAGCAAGGAAAAATCCACCGCGGAAGAGCTGTTTGCGACCTTCCCGAACGATATTTCCACGCCGGAAATCAATATCCATGTGACCGAAGAGAGCAAATTCAGCATCATTGATGCACTGCACGATGCTCAGTGGGGCGAAGGCGCCGACCTGACCACCATCGACGGCGTGCGTGTCGATTACGCCAAAGGCTGGGGCCTGGTGCGCGCATCCAACACCACACCGGTGCTGGTGCTGCGCTTTGAGGCCGATGACGAGGCTGAATTGCAGCGCATCAAGGATGTGTTCCACGCCCAACTGAAACGCGTTGCACCTGATCTCCAACTACCGTTCTGATCCACCCGGAGCCCTGAATGACCCTCGAACGCGAAGCCGCCGCCAACACTGCCAAGGTCCTGTCCGAAGCGCTACCTTACATCCGACGCTATGTCGGCAAGACCCTGGTGATCAAATACGGCGGCAACGCGATGGAAAGCGAGGAGCTGAAAACCGGCTTCGCCCGCGACATCGTGCTGATGAAAGCCGTGGGCATCAACCCGGTGGTCGTGCACGGTGGCGGCCCGCAGATCGGTGACCTGCTCAAGCGCCTGTCGATCGAAAGCCACTTCGTCGACGGCATGCGCGTCACCGACGCGGCGACCATGGACGTGGTGGAAATGGTCCTTGGCGGTCAGGTCAACAAAAGCATCGTCAACCTGATCAACCGCCATGGCGGCAGCGCCATCGGCCTGACCGGTAAGGATGCCGGGCTGATCCGGGCGAAGAAGCTCACCGTCTCCCGCCAGACCCCGGAGATGACCCAACCGGAAATCATCGACATCGGCCATGTCGGCGAAGTCGTCGGCATCAATACCGAGCTGCTGAACCTGCTGGTCAAAGGCAACTTCATCCCCGTCATCGCACCGATTGGCGTCGGTGAGAACGGTGAGTCGTACAACATCAACGCCGATCTGGTGGCGGGCAAGGTTGCCGAAGCACTGAAAGCTGAAAAGCTGATGCTGCTGACCAACATTGCCGGCCTGATGGACAAGTCGGGCACCGTGCTGACCGGCCTGAGCACGCAGCAGGTCGACGACCTGATCGCCGATGGCACGATCTACGGCGGCATGCTGCCGAAGATCCGCTGCGCACTGGAAGCGGTTCAGGGTGGGGTTGGCAGTTCGTTGATCATCGACGGCCGTGTACCGAACGCGATCCTGCTGGAAATCTTCACTGATACCGGTGTGGGCACGCTGATCAGCAATCGCAAGCGTCCTTGATCGCTAATAGCTGAAAGCAAAAGATCGCAGCCTTCAACAGCTCCTACAGGGATTTCGCACACGCGAGAATCCGCTTTTGTAGGAACTGACGAAGGCTGCGATCTTTTTATGCGCGCAGGAAAAGCCTGACTCCACACAGCGAAACGTCCGACATCCCTTCAGAATAAATCTCCATAGGATCTTCCCCTCATCCAACGGAGATCTTCCCATGCAAAAAAACAGCGTTCCTTACGGCAGTGACATTTCGGCTGGCACTTACGCCTGCGTGGACTGCGGCCGAGAATATTCAGCCCCTTCGCAGACTTCGATGCCGCCCTGCCCTGACTTCACCGAAGCCTCTCACCCACTCAAGGGCTGGAAAGTACTCACCGGCCAAGGAGATGCACCCCAGGGTCCCTACCCAGCCGCCAGTGTCAAATAACCGGAGCGGCGACTCATGCAGATCTCGTTCACGATCGACGCCGATGCTTTCGAGCAGGAACAAAAGGAACCGGTAAAAAAGACCTTGCGCATCGGCGACGCTGAAATCGCCCATGCGCTGGAGCGCATCGCCAAAGCCAGCCTGACCGAATACCTGAAAATGCTGGTCGAGGGCGGCATGCCCAGCCGGGCCGACGAAGCCAAGCAAGATCGCCTGCTGTATCTGATCCAGAGTTACTTCGAGCAAACCCTGCCGACCGAATCGCAGATATCGACGATCTTTCAGCTGACCCAGAGCCAAAGCAAAACCCTGTTGAAAAACACCGTTTCGCGTTTTCGCAACCAGCTCGACGACATCCTGCAGCACAGCATGCGCGCCGTAATCCAGTCCGCCGAGCATGCGCAAAACGTGTTTCTGGTGGTGATCAGCTCGGACGTGATCCGCGATGAATTGAACATGCTCATCACCCAGAACGAGCCGACCTTCAAACCCATCACCAAACGCAAGGGCAGCGCCGGACAATTCGAGATCAGCGAAGATTCCCACGCATTGCTCTGTGCAACGCTGGGTCTGAATGCCGTTCAGTGACATCGTCGCGGTCAGTGGCTTGCTGCTGACCCTGACCACGTTCATGTTCAATCTGGCGTGGCCGGCGCTCAATGAAGCGCTGGCTGAGGATGAATTTCAAAAAGGTTCGCAGGGCCGCAAGCGCAGTCGAGACAAGGTGATGGCTGCTTTCTACTGGCGAGCATTGCCATTGACGTGCACGTTCGTGGCGCTGTTTTACGTTAACTTGCCGGCAGCAGTCGGGATCATGCGCAGCAGCACGCTGGACCTTTGGGATTTCGATGTGGATCGCACGTTGTACGTGATGGTGGTGGTTGCGCTGCTGGTGTTTGCGCTAGTGAACGCTGCATTGGCGCTGAGACTGCTGATGAAATGGCAAAAACTGCGTTGATCACCAACAAAAAAGACCCAATTCAGCCTGCCTGAACCGGGTCTTTTTTCTGTAGGAGCGAGCCTGCTCGCGAAAGCGTAATGTGCCTCACATCGCTGACAGGTTACGGCCATTCGCGAGCAGGCTCGCTCCCACATTGGTCACACGCCAAACTGCGCGCGGTACGCTTCCACGGCTGGCAAATGCTGTTTGAGCTGCGGATCGTCGGCGAGGAACTCCAGCACCTGATTCAGCGAGACGATGCTGATCACCGGAATGCCGAAATCACGCTCGACTTCCTGAATGGCCGACAATTCGCCATTGCCACGCTCCTGACGGTTCAGTGCGATCAGCACACCGGCGGCCTTGGCGCCGTCCTGGGAAGCAATAATCTGCATCACTTCACGAATGGCGGTGCCGGCGGTGATTACGTCGTCGATGATCAAGACTTCGCCAGTCAGCGGTGCGCCAACCAGGCTGCCGCCCTCGCCGTGGGCCTTGGCTTCCTTGCGATTGAAGCACCATGGCAGGTCACGGCCGTGATGTTCGGCCAGCGCAACGGCGGTCGTGGCCGCCAGCGGAATGCCTTTATAAGCCGGGCCAAACAGAACGTCGAAGGAAATGCCGCTCTCGGCGATGGCGGCGGCGTAGAAACGCCCCAGCTGCGCCAGGGCCGAACCCGAGTTGAACAGGCCGGCGTTGAAGAAGTAGGGACTGGTGCGCCCGGACTTCAGGGTGAACTCACCGAAGCGCAAAACGCCGCGATCGATGGCAAAACGAATGAAATCGCGCTGATACGCTTGCATGAAAAAAACCCCAAATACCACGGATTTAGCTAATTAGCTTGACGCCGTGTATCATACACGCACGCGATTTTTGGGGCCATTTATGCGGATCATCAGTGTGAACGTCAATGGTATTCAGGCGGCAGTCGAGCGCGGTTTGCTCAGTTGGCTGCAAGCCCAGAATGCCGACGTCATCTGCCTGCAGGACACCCGTGCCTCCGCCTTTGAACTGGATGACCCAGCCTTCCAACTGGATGGCTACTTCCTTTATGCCTGCGATGCTGAAGTCCCTGCCCAAGGCGGCGTGGCTTTGTATTCGCGGTTGCAACCGAAGGCTGTCATCAGCGGTCTCGGTTTCGAGACGGCCGACCGCTACGGGCGCTACCTGCAAGCAGATTTCGACAAAGTCAGTATTGCCACCTTGCTGTTTCCTTCGGGGATGAACGGCGATGAAGACTTGAACCAGAAGTTCAAGCTCATGGACGATTTCGGCAAGTACCTGGACAAACAGCGACGCAAACGTCGCGAGTACATTTATTGTGGCTCGCTGTACGTTGCGCAGCAGAAACTCGACATCAAGAACTGGCGCGACAGCCAGCAATCTCCCGGCTTCCTGGCGCCGGAACGCGCCTGGATGGACGAGATTGTCGGCAACATGGGCTATGTCGATGCGCTGCGCGAAGTCAGCCGCGAAGGCGATCAGTACAGCTGGTGGCCGGATAACGAACAGGCCGAGATGCTCAATCTGGGCTGGCGTTTCGATTATCAGATCCTGACCCCGGGCCTGCGTCGCTCGGTGCGCAGTGCACGCCTGCCGCGTCAGCCACGGTTCTCGCAGCACGCGCCGTTGATCGTCGACTACGACTGGACGCTGACCATCTAAGCGTCGTATCGCAGCCAAAAAAATGCCCGCATCGTGAGATGCGGGCATTTTTTATGCGCCGTGCTTTCTAGACGGCAGCGAAGAATGGCAAGGTCAGGTACAGCTTGATCACGATGACGTTAACGATATCGATGAAGAACGCTCCTACCATCGGCACTACCAGAAACGCGATCTGCGATGGCCCATAGCGCTGCGTCACCGCTTGCATGTTGGCAATTGCCGTAGGCGTAGCGCCCAGACCGAAGCCGCAATGTCCCGCAGCCAGCACTGCGGCATCGTAGTTGCTGCCCATCACCCGGAACGTCACGAAAATCGCGAACAGAGCCATGACCAGCGCCTGCACGGCCAGGATGATGAAGATCGGCAATGCCAGCGCCGCCAGATCCCAAAGCTTCAGCGACATCAAAGCGATTGCCAGAAACAGCGAGAGGCTGACATTGCCGAGCACGGAAACTTCACGCTCAAACACCTGATACAAGCCAAGCGCTGACAGACTGTTGCGCAACACCACACCCACAAACAGCACGCAAACAAACGTCGGCAGTTCGAATGCAGTGCCGTGCAGCAAACCATTCAAAAGGTTGCCTGCGAGCAGGCTGACGGCAATAAGCGCCAGCGTCTCGACGAACGAAAACGGCGTGATCGAACGTTCCTTGTTCGGCTGTTCAAAACCTCTTGGCAGTCGAGGCGTTTGCTGGGGACTGCAGCCCGGCACTTGCACGCGCTTGATCAGCAACCGGGCGACGGGCCCACCGATCAGCCCACCCAGCACCAGACCGAACGTCGCTGAGGCCAGCGCCAGTTCCGAAGCCGAGGCCAGGCCATATTTCTCGCTGAATACCGCGCCCCATGCAGCGCCAGTGCCATGGCCGCCGGCGAGCGTGATCGAACCCGTCAGCAAGCCCATCAAAGGATCAAGTCCGAGCAAGGTTGCCAACCCGATGCCCATGGCGTTCTGCACCACCAGCAAGCCAATGACCGCCAACAGGAAGATACCGACAATGCGCCCGCCCTTCTTCAGACTGGCAAGGTCAGCACTCAAGCCAATCGTGGCAAAGAAAGCCAACATCAGGGGGGTTTGCAATGATGTATCGAAGCGGACTTCAATATCGAAAGTGCGCAATATCAACAGGAGCACGGCAACCACCAGGCCACCCGCTACCGGTTCAGGAATATTGTAACTTCGCAGAAAGCCAACACGCGTAACAAGTCCGCGTCCGAGCAGTAGTACTAAAGAAGCGGCCACGAGCGTGCCGTAGAAATCGAGCTCAATCATGTGGATTATTCTTGGCTAAGTATTCACGAGGCGAGCGTTTACCTGGGCTCGACGGGTGAACCGGCTGATTTTATCAACACTGATTACTGGGGAATTCAAGTGCCATCGATGGCTTGAACATATCGAAATGTTTCAATCGAAACATTGCATCGGACAACTTTAACAACCCGCTCGCGTCAATAACAAGAACGGGAATAAGCACTTGCTCGATCAGTTGTGACCAAAGATGTAATGGAGAAATATCAATAAATAAATGCCAAACCGCACATCGACAACAGACTAGTCCTACAACAAAAACCAATTATTGAGTTGCACAAATAAAAATGCCCCGATAAGTCGGGGCATTTCCATATAGCGATACAACAGACTGTTACTTGATCAGTCGCCAAGTGAACGGATATCTGTACGGGAAACCTTCGTTGGCTTTGACCCCTGCAATGATCGTCAGGACCAATGCCGCGATCGCCAGCAAGCCAAACAGGAAGAAACCAATGATCAGCAGCATGAGCAGGAAGCAGATCATCGAGGCAATGGCGACAGTGATCTGAAAATTCAGCGCCTCTTTACCCTGTGCATCGATGAACGGGTCCTTCTCGCGCTTCATCTGCCAAAGGATCAGCGGCCCGATCAGATTGCCGAAGGGAATCCAGATCCCCAGCAAGGCGGACAAGTGACAGAACATCGCCCACTGGCGAACCTCCTGGCTCGGTTTGGGCAGCAACTCTTGCTCGTCACTCATCACGTCCTCCTTGTGGTCAAAACCTCAGTCGGCCAGCGCAGCCTTCTGCAATTCGAAGATTTCGTTCATGCCCTGCTTGGCCAGTTCCAGCATGGCATTGAGCTCATCAGGCTGGAACGGCGCGCCTTCTGCGGTGCCCTGCACTTCGATGAAGCCGCCGGTGCTGGTCATCACCACGTTCAGGTCGGTTTCAGCTGCAGAATCTTCAAGATAGTCCAGATCCAGCACCGGCTCGCCCTGGTACATGCCGACCGAGACCGCACCGATCATCTGCTTGAGCGGGTCACCGCCTTTCAGGCCGCCGCGCTTCTTGATCACTTTCAGGGCATCGACCAGCGCAACCATGGCGCCGGTGATGGACGCGGTGCGAGTACCGCCATCGGCCTGGATCACGTCGCAATCGACGTACAGGGTCACGTCGCCGAGCTTGGACATATCCAGTGCCGCGCGCAGGGAGCGGCCGATCAGGCGCTGGATTTCCAGAGTACGCCCGCCCTGCTTGCCACGACTGGCTTCACGCTGGTTACGCTCGCCGGTGGCGCGTGGCAGCATGCCGTACTCGGCAGTCAACCAGCCCTGGCCCTGGCCTTTGAGGAAGCGCGGCACGCCGTTCTCGACGCTGACAGTGCAGATGACTTTGGTGTCACCGAATTCGACCAGTACGGATCCCTCGGCGTGTTTGGTGTAGTTGCGGGTGATGCGGATCGAGCGGAGCTGATCGGCAGCGCGACCACTTGGACGTTTCATAGGGATACCTGTACTGAGGACGGAAAACTGCCGAGCATTATAGAGCGCTGCACTGCGAGTGGGCACTGGTTAAAACCGCCGGCCGACGACCGAAGCCCCTCAAGCGCGCATAACCGACGGGCTGCAGCGCTTTGTCACACCGTGTGTTTGGGCGCATTCGCCGCACTGCGCTACAATCCTGCGCCTTTGCTGCCAGTCGGCTTAAATTCATTGAAATCGCGCCTGCGAAACAGCGTTTCGCGCCGATCTGCATTGCGAGGTCACCGCCATGGTGCACAGCATGACCGCCTTCGCCCGCGTCGAGAAAGCCGGCGTTCAGGGCACCCTGAGCTGGGAACTGCGCTCGGTCAACAGCCGCTATCTGGAACCGCACCTGCGCTTGCCCGAATCGTTCCGCGACCTCGAAGGCGCCGTGCGTGAAGCGCTGCGTCAGGGCCTGTCGCGGGGCAAACTGGAATGCACGCTGCGCTTCACTGAAGAAAGCACCGGCAAACCGCTGCAAGTGGACCGCGAACGCGCCGCGCAACTGGTGGCCGCTGCGGAAACCGTTGCCGGGCTGATCAAGAATCCCGCTGCTCTGAATCCGCTGGAAGTGCTGGCCTGGCCCGGCGTGCTGGTGGCCGATGCGACCGACCCGCAAGCGCTGAACGCCGAAGCGCTGGCGCTGTTCAATCAGGGTTTGAAGGATCTGAAGGCTGGCCGCGAGCGCGAAGGCGCGGAGCTGGCTCGCTTGATCAACGACCGCCTGACGTCCATCGAAGAAGACGTGGTGACCCTGCGAGAACTGGTGCCGCAGATGCTCGCCACCCAGCGCCAGAAGGTCCTCGACCGCTTCGCCGACATGAAGGCCGAGCTCGACCCGCAGCGCCTGGAACAGGAAATGGTCATCCTCGCGCAAAAAAGCGACGTGGCCGAAGAACTGGATCGCCTGAGCACTCACATCATCGAAGTCCGCCGGGTGCTCAAGTCCGGTGGTGCCGCAGGGCGGCGTCTGGACTTCCTGATGCAGGAGCTCAACCGCGAGGCCAACACACTGGGCTCCAAAGCCTTCGACCCGCGCAGCACCCAGGCCGCCGTCAACCTCAAGGTGTTGATCGAGCAGATGCGCGAACAAGTGCAGAATATTGAGTAAGGCTACCCTGACATGACCCAACACACCGGCACCCTGTACATCATTTCCGCGCCATCGGGCGCGGGCAAGAGCAGTCTGGTCAAGGCGTTGACCGACGCCGACCCGGAGATTCGCGTTTCCGTTTCGCACACCACCCGCGCCATGCGCCCGGGCGAAGTGGATGGCGTGAACTACCACTTCGTGACCCGCGAAGAGTTCGTGAAGATGGGCGAGCACGGCGACTTTCTTGAGCGCGCCGAAGTCTTCGGCAACTTCTACGGCACCTCGCAAAGCCGCCTGCAGCAGACCCTGGACGAAGGTCACGACCTGATTCTGGAAATCGACTGGCAAGGCGCCGAGCAAGTGCGCAAGCTGATGCCGCAGGCGCGCTCGATCTTCATCCTGCCGCCATCGCTGCAAGCCCTGCACCAGCGCCTGACCAACCGCGGCCAGGACAGCGACGAGATCATCGACGGCCGCATGCGCGAAGCGGTCAGCGAGATGAGCCATTACGTCGATTACGATTACTTGATCATCAACGACGATTTCGCCCACGCGTTGGACGATCTGAAAGCGATTTTCCGCGCCAATCAGCTGCAACAGAAACGCCAGCAAGTGCGTTTCGGCAAATTGCTGGCTGAATTGCTCGGCTAAAACAGCACTTCCCAAAATGCCTGCAAGCGCTTTACATTGGTGCTTGCAGCGCGTTGAAGGGACTGGTCAAAAAATCAGCGCTTCCCTAATCGCTGGTGATTTTTTAAACTGCTCAGTCCGCTCGCCCAACCGGGCAGCGCGCATATTGCATTCGCTCCGAGGAATACCATGGCCCGCGTAACCGTTGAAGACTGCCTAGAACACGTGGAAAACCGCTTTGAGCTGGTCATGCTCTCTACCAAGCGTGCCCGTCAACTGGCCACCGGCGGCAAAGAGCCATTGGTGCAGTGGGAAAACGACAAGCCGACCGTTGTCGCACTGCGTGAAATTGCTGAAGGCCTGATGAGCTACGAGTTCATCGCCGAGCAGGAAATCGTCCAGGATGAACCGCTGTTCGCAGCGTTCGAGGACGAGTCGAACGAGGCCGTCTAAGCCTATGCCTGGTCGACGTAGCACGGCGCGGGGTCACAGCTTTCGGCAGGAATCATCATGCCGAGCATAGACGCCCTCGCCGATCGCTTATCGACCTACCTCGGCAATGACCAGGTCAACCTGGTCCGCCGAGCGTATTTCTACGCCGAACAAGCCCATGACGGTCAACGCCGTCGCAGTGGCGAGGCGTACGTCACGCATCCTCTTGCCGTGGCAAATATTCTTGCCGACATGCACATGGACCATCAGAGCCTGATGGCCGCGATGCTGCATGACGTGATCGAAGACACCGGTATCGCCAAGGAAGCGCTGCAAGCGCAGTTCGGTGAAACCGTGGCCGAACTGGTCGACGGGGTCAGCAAACTGACCCAGATGAATTTCGAGACCAAGGCCGAAGCCCAGGCGGAAAACTTCCAGAAAATGGCCATGGCCATGGCGCGCGACATCCGGGTGATCCTGGTCAAGCTCGCCGACCGTCTGCACAACATGCGCACGCTGGAAGTGCTGTCCGGCGAAAAGCGCCGGCGCATCGCCAAGGAAACCCTCGAGATCTACGCACCCATCGCCAACCGGCTGGGCATGCACGCGATCCGCATCGAATTCGAAGACCTCGGCTTCAAGGCCATGCACCCGATGCGTTCCGCGCGGATCTACCAGGCGGTCAAGCGCGCCCGGGGCAACCGCAAGGAAATCGTCAACAAGATCGAAGAGTCCCTCGGCCACTGCCTCGCCATCGACGGCATACAGGGCGAAGTCAGCGGTCGGCAGAAACACCTCTACGGCATCTACAAGAAAATGCGCGGCAAGCGTCGGGCCTTCAACGAAATCATGGACGTCTACGCGTTCCGGATCATCGTAGACAAGGTCGATACCTGCTACCGCGTACTGGGTGCTGTGCATAATTTGTACAAACCGTTGCCGGGGCGCTTCAAGGATTACATCGCGATCCCTAAGGCCAACGGCTACCAGTCGCTGCATACCACGCTGTTCGGCATGCACGGTGTACCGATCGAGATCCAGATCCGTACCCGCGAAATGGAAGAGATGGCCAACAACGGCATCGCCGCCCATTGGCTGTACAAATCCAGCGGCGACGAGCAGCCGAAAGGCACGCACGCACGCGCCCGCCAATGGGTCAAAGGCGTGCTGGAAATGCAGCAACGCGCCGGCAACTCGCTGGAATTCATCGAAAGCGTGAAGATCGACCTGTTCCCGGACGAGGTCTACGTGTTCACGC
Organism: Pseudomonas sp. PS01270; assembly: GCF_029959775.1. Lineage (NCBI taxonomy): Bacteria > Pseudomonadati > Pseudomonadota > Gammaproteobacteria > Pseudomonadales > Pseudomonadaceae > Pseudomonas > Pseudomonas sp. PS01270. The sequence goes on from NZ_JASCPT010000003.1 coordinate 90,632, forward strand.
CCAAAGGCCGGATCATGGAGCTGCCAAAAGGCTCCACGGCGGTCGATTTTGCTTACGCGGTACACACCGACGTCGGCAACAGCTGCATCGCCTGCCGCATCAACCGTCGTCTCGCGCCGCTGTCCGAACCGCTGCAAAGCGGCTCCACGGTCGAGATCGTCAGCGCCCCCGGCGCACGGCCAAATCCGGCGTGGCTCAACTTCGTCGTTACCGGCAAGGCGCGCACGCACATTCGTCATGCGCTGAAGCTACAACGCCGCTCCGAGTCGATCAGCCTCGGCGAACGCCTGCTGAACAAGGTGCTCAACGGTTTCGACAGCTCGCTGGAGAAGATCCCGGCAGAGCGCGTCAAAGCAATGCTTACCGAGTACCGCCTCGAACTGATCGAAGACCTGCTCGAAGACATTGGCCTAGGCAACCGCATGGCCTACGTGGTCGCCCGTCGCCTGCTTGGCGAAGGTGAGCAGCTGCCGAGCCCGGAAGGTCCGCTGGCGATTCGCGGTACCGAAGGCCTGGTGCTCAGCTACGCCAAGTGCTGCACGCCGATCCCGGGCGACCCGATTGTCGGGCACCTGTCGGCGGGCAAAGGCATGGTCGTGCACCTGGACAACTGCCGCAACATCAGCGAAATCAGGCACAACCCGGAAAAATGCATCCAGCTCTCGTGGGCCAAGGATGTCACCGGCGAATTCAACGTCGAGCTGCGCGTCGAGCTGGAACATCAGCGTGGCCTGATCGCCCTGCTGGCCAGCAGCGTCAACGCGGCCGACGGCAACATCGAGAAAATCAGCATGGACGAACGCGATGGTCGCATCAGCGTCGTGCAGTTGGTGGTCAGCGTTCACGACCGTGTGCACCTGGCCCGCGTGATCAAGAAACTGCGCGCCTTGACCGGGGTGATCCGCATCACCCGCATGCGTGCATAACCTGCCTATTACAAGGAGTCCTACATGACCAAAACCGTCATCACCAGCGACAAGGCCCCGGCCGCCATCGGTACTTACTCCCAGGCGATCAAGGCAGGCAACACCGTTTACATGTCGGGCCAGATTCCTCTGGACCCGAAAACCATGGAACTGGTTGAGGGCTTCGAAGCCCAGACCGTCCAGGTCTTCGAGAACCTCAAAGCCGTGGCCGAAGCCGCCGGCGGTTCGTTCAAGGACATCGTCAAACTGAACATCTTCCTCACCGACCTGAGCCACTTCGCCAAGGTCAACGAGATCATGGGCAAGTACTTCGACCAGCCATACCCTGCCCGCGCCGCCATTGGCGTGGCCGCCCTGCCGAAGGGTGCGCAGGTTGAAATGGATGCCATTCTGGTCATCGAGTGATGCGCACGGCGCGGCCTGCACGCCGCGCCGACTGCCGCAAGAAAAGGTTTTGAAAGGATTCCACCATGCGCAAAGCGCTAGCTCTCTCGCTGCTCGCCCTGTTTCTCGGCGGCTGCGCCAGCGACCCTGCCGACCGTGACATCAGCGGCACCTGGATCAACCAGGTGGCGATCGATGCCGCCGCCAAGGGCGGTCCCCTGCGTGAAGCGCTGCAGGCTTACGGCCCGAATCTGGAATGGGACGTCAACACCAAGGCCGGTCAGGCTCGCTACACCAACGGTTTTGAGAACGTCGAAGGACGGCTGCTGGGCGAAGAGTCCGGCGCTTGGAAAGTCGACTTCTACGGCAGCTCCGCCAGCGAACTGAAACGCGATGGCGGGCGCCTGCAGCAAGCTGCCAGCGACAACGAACCCGAACAGCTTTTCGATCGCGCACAGATCCCGGTGCCGGAAGGCGCGCCAATCGGGGCCAGCTTCGAACGCGCTCTGTATTCGGCGTATCTGGGCGGCAACTGGATCATCGCCAGCGGCCAGGGTGAAGGCGGCACCGTGCAGTTCCAGGCCGACGGCCAGGTAACCGGCCTGCCGGGCGTTGACCGTTATGCCTTGTGCCTGGCCGGCGATTGCGCGTCCATGAGCAATGGCAACGACAGCATGTGGCTGCAACTCAATGGCCAGGGCAATAACTGGATCTTTGTGCGCAATGGCAAGGAGCTGGAGATTTTGCAAGCAGTCAACGCTGCGCTGGCGGATGAGCAACCGCAGTTTGCCGCAGGTGAGCGCAAATGGTTGCTGGAGAAGCAGTAAGCTGCTTCCGAAACCTCAGAAGATCAAATGTGGGAGCGAGCCTGCTCGCGAACGCGGTGGGTCAGTCAAACTGATAATGACTGACATACCGCATTCGCGAGCAGGCTCGCTCCCACAGTGGTATTTGTGTTGCTGGTAATTCAGCACTTACCTTCAAGAATAGCTGCGTAGCCTTCACGGTAGCTGGGATACTTCGGCACCCACCCCAACGCTTTCGCCCGCGCATTGCTGCAACGCTTGCTGCCAGTGCGCCGCACGCTGGCGTCTTCGGCCCATTCAGTCACACCCAGATACTCGCGCAACCAGCCCACCACCTCACCCAACGGCGCCGGCGCGTCATCCACACCGATATAGAGCTGGTCCAGCTTGACGCCCTCACGGTCTTTTCCCAGCAAGAACGCCAGCAGCCCCGCTGCATCATCGGCATGAATCCGATTGCCATACAGCGGCGGATCAATCGCCACGCGATAGCCGCGACGCACCTGAGTCAACAGCCACTCGCGACCCGGGCCGTAAATGCCGGTCAGGCGCAGCACACTTGCCGGGATGCCGCTATTGAGCGCGACCTGCTCGGCTTCGAGCATCAAGCGACCTGAATATCCGGCCGCGACAGTCTCGGAGGTCTCATCCACCCATGCTCCATCCTGCTGGCCGTACACGCTGCTGCTGGACACGAAGATCAGTCGCTCGGGCACTTGACCATAGTCACCCAGCCAGCTCAGCACATTCTGCAAACCCTGCACGTAAGCTTTGCGATAGCCCTCTTCGTCGTGATCGGTTGCCGCAGCGCAATACACCAGATAATCGACAGCGCCTACCGGCCAGGTCGCCGGACACTCTTCGCTGAACAGGTCGCCGGCGACGCCGATGACACCCTCCGGCAGCTTGGAAACGTCGCGGCGCAGGCCATGGACTTGCCAGCCAGCCGCCAGCAATTGCGTGGCCAGACGACTGCCGACATCACCACAACCGGCAATCAAAACAGAAGGCGCGGACATCAGAAAACTCCCATCGGAAAGGCACAGACTAGCTCTGGCACAGGACGAACGGCTAGCAATGAAGGAAAAAAAGTTACTCTATTACTTTTGTTAACAAGAATTACTTGCAATAATGCACGCCACTTTTGTTCTCGGCCTCACGAGGCCTGGAAGAGCAACAACGTTTTTCTATCTCAGGTCCGGCCAGCATGACACGTAATCAAACTCCCGCTTCGCCAACCACTCGACCTCGCGCCTGGAGCGCCGTCGCGGCTCTGTTGCTCAGCCTGATGCTGGCACCGACCGCCGCCTTCGCCGACGCCCAAGCGCCCGCCACCCCAGCCGCCACCGAGCAGAGCGCACCCGCTGCCGCTCCGGCTGCACCGGCCGCCACCGATCCGGTGCAGGCTGTCGACGCGGCCGACGCACCTGAAGTCCTCGAAGCCGACAACACCTTGGGCATGGCCCACGACCTGTCGCCGTGGGGCATGTACCAGAACGCCGACATCATCGTGAAAATCGTGATGATCGGTCTGGCCATCGCATCGATCATCACCTGGACTATCTGGATCGCCAAAGGCTTCGAGCTGATGGGCGCCAAGCGTCGTCTGCGTGGCGAAATTGCCGCACTGAAAAAAGCCACCACCCTCAAGGAAGCCAGCGCCACCGCTGGTAAAGAAGGCACCCTCGCCAACCTGCTGGTGCACGACGCGCTCGAAGAGATGCGCCTGTCGGTCAACAGCCGCGAGAAAGAAGGCATCAAGGAGCGCGTCAGCTTCCGCCTTGAGCGCCTCGTAGCGGCCTGCGGTCGCAACATGAGCAGCGGCACCGGCGTCCTCGCCACCATCGGTTCGACCGCGCCGTTCGTCGGCCTGTTCGGTACCGTGTGGGGCATCATGAACTCGTTCATCGGCATCGCCAAAACCCAGACCACCAACCTCGCCGTTGTCGCACCGGGTATCGCTGAAGCCCTGCTGGCCACTGCACTGGGTCTGGTTGCGGCGATTCCTGCGGTGGTGATCTACAACGTCTTCGCCCGCTCCATCGCCGGTTACAAGGCGCAGGTCTCCGATGCCTCGGCAGAAGTCCTGCTGCTGGTCAGCCGCGATCTCGACCACCAGCCTGAGCGCAGCTCGCAGCCGCACATGGTTAAAGTGGGGTAATCGGCCATGGGCCTGCATTTGAAAGAAGGCGCAGACGACGATCTGGCCGAGAACCACGAAATCAACGTCACGCCGTTCATCGACGTGATGCTGGTGCTGTTGATCATCTTCATGGTGGCCGCGCCGTTGGCCACTGTGGACATCAAAGTCGACCTGCCCGCCTCGACCGCCAAACCGGCGCCGCGGCCAGAGAAACCGGTGTTCCTCAGTGTGAAAGCTGACCAGCGCCTGTTCCTCGGTGACGACGAAGTGAAAGCCGAAACCCTCGGCGCTACCCTCGACGCCAAGACTCAGGGCAAGAAAGACACCACGATCTTCTTCCAGGCTGACAAAGGCGTGGATTACGGTGACCTGATGAGCGTGATGGACAGCCTGCGCGCCGCCGGTTACCTGAAGGTCGGCCTGGTAGGTCTCGAGACGGCAGCCAAGAAATGATCACGACGCGCCATAAGCTGACGCGTTACAGCGGTAGCCTGGCCGTGGTGCTGGGCGTGCATGCGCTGGCCATCGCGCTGGCGCTGAACTGGACTGCCCGCCCGCCCATCGAATTGCCGCCGCAGGCAATGATGGTCGAGCTGGCCCCGTTGCCTGCCCCGCCACCGCCGGCTCCGCCGAAAGTCGTCACACCGCCGCAGCCACCGGCTCCGGTGGAAGAATTGCCGATTCCGAAACTGGCTGAAGCACCGAAAGCGGAAATCGCGGTACCCAAACCCAAGCCGAAGCCCAAGCCAAAACCGCCGAAGCCGGTCGAGAAAAAGCTGCCCGAGCCGCCGAAGGAAAAACCTTCCGAGGAAAAACCGGCCGATACTCAACCGACCCAGGCGCCAACGGAGAAATCCGCCCAGCCGGCACCGGGCCCATCGCCAGCTCAAGTGGCGGCCAAGGCCAGTTGGCAAGGCGCCCTGCTCGCGCATCTGCAGAAGTACAAGAAGTACCCGCAGAGTGCGCAGTCGCGGGGCAAGGAAGGCTTGAATCGTCTGCGCTTCGTGGTTGATGGCGAAGGTAATGTGCTGTCGTTCGAACTGGTGGGCCGCTCTGGCAATGCTGATCTGGACCGGGCCACCCTGGACATGATCCGCCGCGCGCAACCGCTGCCAAAGCCGCCGGCCGACATGCTCAACAACGGCTCGATCGAAATTGTTGCGCCGTTTGTTTATTCGCTCGAACGCCGCCGCTAAGCAACACCGCAATACCTGTGGGAGCGAGCTTGCTCGCGAAGGCGCCAGGTCAGTCAGAGCAGTTTCGTCTGACATACCGCATTCGCGAGCAAGCTCGCTCCCACAAAGTGATGTGCTAACCAGTAGATCCAGCCAAGGGGCACCGAAAGGTGCCTTTTGCGTATCTGCCAGCGGCAAACCGACCTCGACCGGTGTCGCACTCAGCCCGCAGTCTGATAACGTGCGTCTATCGATTGCAGCCGGTATGCTTGGCGCGCATCTTCATGGACGCTTGCTATGACCCTCACAGAATTACGCTACATCGTTACCCTCGCCCAAGAGCAGCACTTCGGCCATGCCGCCGAGCGTTGCCACGTCAGTCAGCCGACGCTGTCGGTGGGCGTGAAGAAACTTGAAGACGAACTCGGTGTGCTGATTTTCGAGCGCAGCAAAAGCGCCGTGCGCCTGACCCCGGTCGGCGAAGGCATCGTCGCCCAGGCGCAAAAAGTCCTGGAACAGGCCCAAGGCATTCGCGAACTGGCCCAGGCCGGCAAGAATCAGCTGACCGCGCCGCTGAAAGTCGGCGCCATTTACACCGTCGGCCCGTATCTGTTCCCGCATCTGATTCCACAACTGCACCGGGTCGCCCCGCAGATGCCGTTGTACATCGAAGAAAACTTTACCCACGTACTGCGCGACAAACTGCGCAACGGCGAGCTCGACGCGATCATCATCGCCCTGCCGTTCAACGAAGCCGACGTGCTGACCCTGCCGCTGTACGACGAGCCGTTCTACGTCCTGATGCCGGCCCAGCACCCGTGGACCAAGAAAGAGTCCATCGACGCCGGCCTGCTCAACGACAAGAGTCTGCTGCTGCTCGGTGAAGGCCACTGCTTCCGCGATCAGGTGCTTGAGGCCTGCCCGACCCTGACCAAAGGCAACGACGGCGCCAAGCACACTACGGTCGAATCCAGCTCGCTGGAAACCATTCGCCATATGGTCGCGTCCGGCCTGGGCATCTCGATCCTGCCGCTGTCGGCAGTGGACAGCCATCACTACGCCCCCGGCGTGATCGAAGTGCGTCCACTGACCGCGCCGGTGCCGTTCCGCACCGTGGCGATCGCCTGGCGCGCGAGCTTCCCACGGCCGAAAGCCATCGAGATCCTCGCCGACTCCATTCGCCTGTGCTCGGTGGCCAAGCCTGCCGCGCCGGTTACGGCCGGTTAAGCGAGCGTCATGACGGAGCTGTCGCAAGTGTCGGTGACGGCACTCAAGGGTGTCGGCGAGGCCATGGCCGAGAAACTGGCAAAGGTCGGCCTGGAGAATCTGCAGGACGTGCTCTTCCACCTGCCACTGCGTTATCAGGATCGCACCCGTGTGGTGCCGATCGGTGCGCTGCGGCCGGGTCAGGACGCCGTGGTTGAAGGCACCGTCAGCGGCGCCGATGTAGTCATGGGTCGCCGCCGCAGCCTGGTCGTGCGCTTGCAGGACGGCACCGGCGGGCTGAGTCTGCGCTTCTACCATTTCAGCAATGCGCAGAAAGAAGGCCTCAAGCGTGGCACGCGGGTTCGCTGCTACGGTGAAGCCCGGCCCGGCGCCTCAGGCCTGGAAATCTATCATCCGGAATACCGCGCGATCACCGGCGATGAACCGCCGCCAGTCGATGAAACCCTGACCCCGGTCTATCCGCTCACCGAAGGCCTGACCCAGCAGCGCCTGCGCCAGCTGTGCATGCAGACCCTGACACTGCTCAAGCCGAGCACCCTGCCGGACTGGCTGCCGACCGAACTGGCCCGCGACTATCAACTGGCGCCGCTGGCCGATGCGATCCGCTATCTGCACAACCCACCCGCCGATGCCGATGTCGATGAGCTCGCCCTCGGCCATCACTGGGCGCAGCATCGCCTGGCTTTCGAAGAACTGCTCACCCATCAACTGTCGCAGCAGCGTCTGCGCGAAAGCATGCGCTCGCTGCGCGCGCCAGCGATGCCGAAAGCCACCAGGCTGCCACCGAAATACCTGAAAAACCTCGGCTTCCACCCGACCGGCGCGCAACAGCGCGTCGGCAACGAAATCGCCTACGACCTCAGTCAGCACGAACCGATGTTGCGCCTGATTCAGGGTGACGTTGGCGCGGGCAAAACCGTGGTTGCCGCGCTCGCCGCGTTGCAGGCGCTGGAGGCCGGTTACCAGGTTGCATTGATGGCGCCGACCGAGATCCTCGCCGAACAGCACTTCATCACCTTCAAGCGCTGGCTCGAACCGCTGGGCATTGAAGTCGCGTGGCTGGCCGGTAAGCTCAAGGGCAAGAATCGCGTCGCCGCGCTGGAACAGATTGCCAGCGGCACGCCAATGGTGGTCGGCACCCACGCGCTGTTTCAGGACGAAGTGCAGTTCAAGAACCTCGCTCTGGTGATCATCGACGAACAGCACCGCTTCGGCGTGCAGCAGCGTTTGGCGCTGCGGCAGAAAGGCGTCGGCGGGCGCATGTGCCCGCACCAACTGATCATGACCGCCACGCCGATTCCACGCACATTGGCGATGAGTGCCTACGCCGACCTCGACACCTCGATCCTCGATGAATTGCCGCCCGGCCGAACCCCGGTCAACACCGTGCTGGTCACCGACACCCGCCGCGTCGAAGTCATCGAACGGGTGCGTAGTGCTTGTGCCGAAGGGCGGCAGGCCTATTGGGTCTGCACCTTGATTGAAGAATCCGAAGAGCTGACCTGCCAGGCCGCCGAAACCACGTTTGAAGACCTCACCGCCGCCCTCGGCGAATTGAAAGTCGGGCTGATTCACGGGCGCATGAAGCCGGCCGAGAAAGCCGCAGTGATGGCCGAGTTCAAGGCCGGCAACCTGCAACTGCTGGTCGCCACCACCGTGATCGAAGTCGGCGTCGACGTGCCCAACGCCAGCCTGATGATCATCGAAAACCCCGAGCGCCTCGGTCTCGCGCAACTGCACCAGTTGCGCGGCCGCGTTGGCCGGGGCAGCGCCGCCAGCCATTGCGTGCTGCTCTACCATCCGCCGCTGTCGCAGATCGGTCGTCAGCGCCTGGGCATCATGCGCGAGACCAACGACGGTTTCGTCATCGCCGAAAAAGACCTCGAACTGCGTGGCCCTGGGGAAATGCTCGGCACCCGTCAGACCGGCCTGCTGCAATTCAAGGTCGCCGACCTGATGCGCGACGCCGACCTGCTGCCCGCCGTGCGCGACGCCGCCCAGGCTTTGCTGGAGCGCTGGCCGACTCACGTCAGCCCATTGCTTGACCGCTGGCTGCGCCATGGGCAGCAATACGGCCAAGTGTGAGCACCGTCGCAGTTTGTGCAGGATCGTTCCTACAGAGCTGGTTATACTCCTGCCATTGTTTCAAAAACGGATACAGACCATGACCGAAGCTGCTCTCGTCCCCGAATCTCCGCAAGCTCCGTCTGTTATTCGGCTGCTGCTCAACAAGCTGGGCGTTGCCTACGAAGAAGTGCTCGACCACCACGGCCTCAATGCCTCGCGCAAAGTGCAGGCCGTGCTGCTGGACGACGCCGTGGGCGCGTTGATGGTGCTGTTTCCACAGAGCCAGTTGCTGGATCTCAATCGCCTCGCCGAACTCACTGGTCGCCGCCTCACAGCCGTGTCCACCGAGCGCCTGGAAAAGATGCTCGGCAAACACAATCTGAGCCTGCTGCCGGGCCTGCCGGCGCTGACCAGTTCGCCGTGCCTCTACGAAGAAAGCCTGCTGCGCGAGCCGAAGCTGCTGATCAACTCCGGCGAGCCGGGCCTGCTGCTGGAAATCAGCAGCGAAGACTTCAAATCGATGCTGACCAAAGCCAGCGCGGCCAACTTCGGCGAAGCCCTGAGCAGCATTCGCCCCAACCTCGACCGCCCGGACGATGACCGCGAGGAAATCACCCAGGCCGTGCAGGCGTTCACTGCGCGGCGCATTCAACAGCGTCTGGAAGCGACCATCGAGATTCCGCCGCTGGCCGAGACTGCACAAAAAATCATCAAGCTGCGCGTTGATCCGAACGCCACCATCGACGACATCACTGGCGTGGTTGAAACCGATCCGGCACTGGCGGCACAAGTGGTGAGCTGGGCAGCATCGCCGTATTACGCCTCGCCGGGCAAGATTCGTTCGGTGGAAGACGCGATCGTCCGCGTGCTGGGTTTTGATCTGGTAATCAACCTGGCGCTGGGCCTGGCCCTCGGCAAGACCCTGAGCCTGCCGAAAGACCACCCGCAACACACCACACCGTACTGGCAGCAGTCGATCTACACCGCCGCCGTCATCGAAGGCCTGACCCGCGCCATGCCGCGCGCCCAGCGCCCGGAAGCCGGCCTGACGTATCTGGCCGGTCTGCTGCATAACTTCGGTTACCTGCTGCTGGCCCACGTGTTTCCGCCGCACTTCTCGCTGATCTGCCGCCACCTGGAGGTCAACCCGCACCTGTGCCACAGCTACATCGAGCAACACCTGCTCGGTATCAGCCGCGAACAGATCGGCTCGTGGCTGATGCGCTACTGGGACATGCCGGATGAGCTGGCCACCGCTTTGCGCTTCCAGCACGACCCAAGCTACGACGGCGCCTACGCCGAATACCCGAACCTCGTCTGCCTGGCCGTACGCCTGCTGCGCAGTCGCGGGATTGGCTCCGGACCGGATGAAGATATTCCGGATGCGTTGCTCGAACGCGTTGGTTTGAGTCGTGACAAAGCCAACGATGTCGTCAGCAAAGTGCTTGAGGCTGAAGTGCTGCTGCGTGAACTGGCTTCACAATTCAGCCAGGGCTGAAAAGCTCGCGGGCAAGCCCGCTCCCACGAGATCGATGCGATCCCCAGGAGCGGGTGTGTTGCGGCCAACTGTTGATTGGCGTAATCAACCTCGGTACCGAATCACCCAGCCCTGCGGGTTCGGGAAGCTTCCAATGAAATACCCTCCCACTACAATTCGGCCGTCCGTCAAAACCGCCATGTCATGAAGAGCTTCCAGGACGCCGTCCTCGTCGAAAATACTGAACCCTGTGCCGTTGAATGACAGGTCTGGTGTTCCGTCTGCCAAAAACTTCGCCGTAATCGCACTCGGATCATCGTCAGTGACTCCGATCCCGGTATCGCCGCTGACGACGATTGAGCCGTCAAGTCGCGCCACACAGTGCAACCACCTCAAGCCTTGCGGGACGAAGTCGGAGAACAACGGTTTACCGTTATTGAATACGAGATTGTAGGAGCCTTTGGACGTGAGGACCGCAATCACTCCACGCATGGCACCGTCCCTTACGGCAGACCCTGCAAGAACAATTTTGCCATCCACAATTGAAATGGCGGACAGGTGGATATCATCCTCTCCAGAGATGATCACGACGCCGTTACCGCTCTCGCCGAATGACCTGTCGATCTTGCCGTTAGCGTCGAATCGAATGACGTAAGCGCCCGGAGATGGTCCGCTGTAGCTGCCACCAACCACTACACCGCCGTCAGGTTGATGCGCGACCACCTGCGCAGAACTGTGCTGGTGTGCAATGCCAGCGAGTTCGACAAACGCGAACCCCGCACCATTGAATGTGATGTCGTTGAAACCATCCGGATTGAGCCGCATGACGATGCCACTCAAACGGCCAGTGCCGTCTTCGACGGAGCTGACCAGCAGGATTTTGTCGCCCAGCTGCAAAACAGCGTCGCCGGTAGGGCCCGCGCTGCCCATCTGCGCATAAGGAAGGTAACGCACACCCTGTTCAGCAAAGTCCTGATCCAGCCGCCCGTCTTTGTCTTGTTTCACGACAACCAGCCCGGCAGAAACAACAGGCCCATTATTCTGATACTCGGCACGAACGAGCCAACCGCCATCCGGGAACGGCGTCAACTCGAGCATCGAGTGCATATATAGACCGTCCTTGAGTGAGATTTCGACGAATCCGGTCCTTTCTTCACCAAACTCAAGGTCCAGTTGGCCGTTCTCCAGAAGCCGGGCGATCAGCGTTTCCAGGCCATCCTTGCGTCGACGGACAGCCACCAGCAACTTGTTGTCGGGCAGCGCCAGCAGCGCTCTTACGTCAAACTCAGACAGTCCTCCAAGGGGGAATCTGACGATGCCGCTGTCACCAAAAGACGGATCAAAATCAAGCGTGCCACCCGTCAGGTTTGCGCTGAGATAGCGAGCGATCCAGCCATCCACCCGTGAAGGATCAGAAAGGCTGGTGTGGGTCATGGACACCACTATTCGGCCGTCCTCCATGATTGCCAGATCCCGAGGAAACACTGGCCCCGCGACGTCATCGAAGAGCGTATAGCCAATACCGTTGAAGGCCGTGTCCAGTTTGCCGTCAGCAAGAAAGCGCGCGGTCATTACCGCTGAATCCCCGGCACCAACGACAATGATCGAGCCGTCGAGCTGTGATGTATGCCACCACGACAACCCGTCTGGCAGTAACGGGGAAAACAGAGGCTGGCCATTATTGAATACAAGATTGGCCGCTCCACTGGCGGTCAGCACAACCACTAACCCGCCGTGGACGTTTTCTTGCCAGGCATCACCGACCGCAACGATCCGGCCATCACTTCCCCGCACCGAAATGGCTTTCAGAGAGCGCTCGCCATCCTCGTTGAAAATCAGCTTCGCTTGTCCGTTGTTGAATTCCCTATCCAACTTCCCCGCTGCGTCCAAACGTGCCAGAAAAACTCCGGAGCCTGTCTCACCATTCTGAAAGGATCCGCAAACCAGCACCTTGCCATCGGCTTGAACAGCGATAGCGCCGGCGGTGCTCGAGGTGGCACCGACATCCACCGAGACGTACCCCGCGCCGTCAAATGATGGATCGAGCGAGCCGTTCGCCAAAAGACGCATCACGACGGGCGATGGCCATGGCTCATCGATCAGCAGGAAATGGAGCAGGACGATTTTGCCATCGGCCTGCTGAACTGCAGAGCCGGTAGAGGCATTTGTAGCGGGGGACTTTTGGCTTGACTTCGCCCCTGCCGACGACGCAAGCGTGGAGCCCGGGATCTTGTAGAAAGAAAATAAACTCACGCCTTTATCGCCGAACGAATCGTCCAGCTCACCGTTGCCTTTCAAGCGGATCATTGCTTGGCCAGCGTCGACGGCCTTCTGTGTGAAGTACTGAACACGCACCAGCCAGCCGCCGTCCTGCAACGCATCGAGCCCAAACACGGCGCTGATGCTCGCGTCCTTTAAAGATATCTCGACGAAACCTGTCTCATGACTGCCGAAGGACTTGTCGAGCGTCCCGTCTTCGTTCAATCGTGCGATGGCAAGCGGCGCATCATTTCCTTCCTGAGGAAGGGCGACCAGCAACTTCCTGTCGGGGAGTGCCAAAACGGCCGCAGCTTCATGGCTCGCGATGCCCGGTATCGGCAACTTCAATAAACCATTCAGGGCGAAAGATGGATCAGGGGTACCTGGGGTGGTTAAGACTTGAGCCTGAGTCATGTTCTTGCTCCATCAAGTGCGTTGCGTCCTTGCGGGACCGGAGCTTGAGTAGAGCATCGTAGGGATGCGCGAAGCACCTGATAGAAATGACAGTTCGACTGTCTTCACAGACCTGAACAGCGACTTTTCGAGCCAACGAGCGCACGATTTGATGATGCGCCTCGCTTTGAGCCAACCAAGAGAATCTCAAGCCTTGGCCTTTGCCTTCCTCGGCTTCAAATACTTCATCAACCCCTGAAACCACATCACCAGCGCCGGATTGCCCTTGAGCTGGATCGACTTGTCCTGAATCCCCTGCATAAACGCCAACTGCTTGTTCTTCGCCTGCATCGTCGCAAAGCCATAACCGGCATCTTTAAACGCAATCGCAAACGCCGGTTCTGCGACCACCCCAGACTTGCTGGTGATGCGCTGATCCTTGACCACGAAATGCCGCGCCACTTTCCCGTCCAGCGTCTGCAGCTGAAACACCAGATCCTTGTCACCCAACTGCTGCTGGAACGCAGGATTTGTCCGGCTGGCCTTACCCATCAACAAACCCATCATCCACAGAAGAAAACGAAATTTCATGCGCACAGCCTCAAAAGGAAAATGAACGGCCGGGGCAGTGTAAGGGATTCGAACAATAACGCCAGTATCTGAAGCTGTTGGAAGAGGATGCAGACCATTTCCCGCACGATGACTGCCAAGTCACGATTAAGCGCTCGCCCACTGATCGTTCCCCCGCTCCGCGTGGGAATGCATCCCGAGACGCTCCGCGTCTCACCACTCACCTTTCCTACACCTGTTGAAACACATACCTGTAGGAGTTGGCGAAGCCTGCGATCTTTTGATCTTCCGCCCCGCGAATCCATGGGAAGTTTCCTGCAAAGTGCGGGGCTGTCCGTGAACTAGGCGGGCTTGAAGATCACCGATAGGCTTCCTGCGTCATCGGCTATTCGGTGACCGGATGTGCAAGTCCGAATTCGGGAGCAATTTCTTCTTACTCCAAGGGATTTACACCGATGACCAATTCAACTGCCAACACCGAGGACACCTCCCCCTACGAATCCTTCGATTCAGGAAAATTACATGAAGCCGCCAAACGCACCCTTGATCACCATTTGGGCAACCCCGGCCATCCACCGGCCCCACGCCGCGAAGGCCTGTTCAGCCTGAACCCGGACATCGATGCCGAAGCCCTCCTGGCCAACGCCTCGGAAGACCTGCTATCCATCAGCATCATCGCTGCGGACCTTGCGGACGACATAGATGGCTCACGCCGCTCAGTTGCACTGGCCCTGAGCAGAATGGCGGACGGGGTGCGATTGATGGTGGAAGGGACGCTTGACCATATTGAAGTGCGGAACCTGGCTGCCAAATCTTAGCGAGATTCGCGGATGAAAAAGTGGGGGCGTTGAGTCCCCTTTCTCGATGATCCCTGTCTTACCACCGACAGCCTGTCTCTGGAGATGCATCCATGGTGATGTCTTGTTCAAATGAATACTTCTTTCCGGATTTGTAGTTCGTGTAAGTCATCCCGTAAATTCGAGCACCTTGGCTGACCATTTCATATTCGCCTGTCAGCGAGTCTTCGGACACCTCCACCCAGGTTGTCGTGAACTGAGAGGGCCGCCCCTCTGCCATGACTTCCTCTTCGACGCTCCGATAGACAAGGGGAATGACCTTTCGGGACTTCGTGTTCTTGACCCCTGCTCCGCTCCAACGTGAGACGGTGTCGTAATAGGATCGAAACTCGAAATTGATGTTCTTGCCTTCCAACGAACGGAAGCAGGAAACCTCGGTGGTAACCTCACCTAGGGCAGTCAGCGGTATTAGCAGAAACGCAGAAATAAACGCAAACGACGATTTCAAACCGATCATTCCTTAGCGACTTATGGGCAATTGAAAGTGCATTTCTGCGAACTTTACGGGAATAGGGACCGAATCATTTCTTGGAGACTCCAGCACTGCGCTCACCCACCCTCGCCGGGATCTTCGAAGCCTTCCCCGCTTCAGATATTCGCGATGAGTATTGCTTGTATGCCGCCATCGCCCGCTCTTTATCGTTCACGGCCCAATAACTGTCAGCGAGATTCAGGTAAGCAACCGTCCTGTTTGGGTGGTTGGCAATCACTGCATTGAGCAACTCAATCGACTCAGCGTAGTAACCCGCCTCGCCGAGCAGAAAACCGAGGTCATTGGACCAGCCGGGACGCTGCGGGTAGTAGTACTTTGCGACGATATAGCTATCCGGGGGACAAGTGTCATGCGAGCCACCGCCCATCAACGCGTAGCTCATCGTATCCTTGAAGGAAGAGTCATCACCCTTTCGGTAGGCTGCCAGCGCCATATCCAGCAAATCAGCCGAATCGACGGTCATCAATTTCTTTCTAACGCCCTCAATACTGCCAGTACGAGCAACCTGCAGCTTCTGCAGCGCTTCACGCCCATCGAAAGAAGCGAGAGTGATGGGGCCCAATGTCTGCACCGGCAACTCCACTACGCTGACAAGCGACCGGTCACAGGAGTCGCTGTTCGCCACTTGCAGCAGAGCTTTCAGCTCAAACTGCTTCGAACCTCTGTTGAAGGCGAACAACAGGTTGAAGTTGTAAACCGCGTTATCTTCTTCGCTGGTTACCAGCGCGATGTAATCCCCTGCCTCAACGAACGGCTGCTTGACCACAGCTTCCTCAGCCTGCGGATCAATGACAGTCATGACGCCAGGGCGACCTTTGAGTACATGGACGCTGAAGACACCCTGAAGCGCAGACGAGTACTGACTCTTGATCAGAGGCAGCGCCTTCGACGTATCGAGCAAGATGTCCTCGTCACGCGCTTGTTCCGGCGCAATCAACAATCGGTTAGAAACTTCGTCCGCATCACCTGCCAGAACAAATACGTTTTGCCGTGATGCATCACCCAGCAAGCTAGCCGGAATTTCCTTCAGGACTTGTGGGGCAGCGAGTGCGTATGAAGTGGTTAGCAGCCCAAGGCTCAACACGATAAAGCGGAAGAACATATTCACTCTTTCAGTCCCTGAATTTCGGATCGCTCAACGACGCGTTGCGGAATCTTCTGCGCTTTACCGGCGGCACTCATCGCGTCGCGGTACTCGCGGTAATAACGCTGCGCTTGTTCTTGCCGAGACATTGGTAGCGCTGAACAAACTGCTGATCATCAACACCCACTTAAGGCTGGCCATAGAAGATCCTCTTCACCACCGGGCTTTCTGACATTAACTGTCTCTTCGTAACGCCATAGGCCTTGATCAGCTCTTCCCGAGATCCCTTCGAGCCAAAAGAGCGTTGGTTATTATCGAAGCTGTATTGCTCCAATCGCCCTGCTGTCGAGTAATACCCATGCCACTCCGCGCAGGCACCACAACCGCCATATCCGCCTATCGAAACAAGGCTGCCCTGGGTGCCTTCCACGCAATCCATCGCCACAACAACATTGCTCAACATTTTCGTCTTCGCACCGTCGGAAGTGAGTTGTGAAACTTTGCTGATATCGCGACGAAGCACTTTGCCGCCGATGTTGATGGTCTGGTCGGAGCAAACCGGGATGACGTGGATTTGCGCACCATCCACCGTCACCGATCGACAGGACGAAACCAACACCACTTCAACACCGCCACACTGCATGACATCGCGCTGAGTCAAGGCGTCCGAAGGCGCGGCGAGAACTGGCAGAGAGAGCAGCAGAGAAAGACTGCCCGCGAGAAGACGGATCATCCACTCACTCCTCATCCATCGGCGACGATTCCACATCGGTCATGCTTAGCAGCCGAAACTCATTGTTCACAAATTCGTAGTAACGATCCCGGTTACCACTTTCCAACGCATTCCCTTGGGCATCTTCTTCGCCGTCGAGCGTGATGCCGGACACGATGATCAAGCGACTATCGGGCTGGTAAACCATGCCGAACGTGCTGCCGTCGTAAGCATTCGGCAGACCGCCAACCACTTCACCGGTCTGAACGTCCAGCACTTCGCCGCAAATGGCGCTACCGCCACAACCGAGCCTGTGCAGGATGTAATGGCCGGCGAAGTTGACCTTGCCTTTCAGGGCTTGCATCCGTGCCTGATCCATCATTGAGCTGCTGTTTTCTTGCGGCACCAGCTTATGGTTGGGGCCGGTGAAAACGGGCGTGACGGTGTAATCCTTGAATGCTGGATCGGCAGCGAATGCCATGGACGCGGCAGCCAATATCAAGCTGCCGAGAAGAACTGAAAATCCTTTCACGCTGTAGCTCCATCTATGCAATGCATCGTCAACATCCTCACTCGAAGGCGATGCTCCGCACTGCTGTTTTGATTTCTTCAAATCCTTCAACGCTTATCGCCAACGGGGCGGATGAGCCCGACTCCGCGGACCCAATCAGTACCTGTTCGTTATGCATAAGGCAGAAGGTGATGCGACTGAACAGACGTCGACTCTCATCGTGATAACCGATGATGAATCCTGACGACTTTGCCCCCTTCAGCGATTCAAACGTGTAGGTTTGCGGATGCCCCGCCAACAACGTTGGCCCCCAGCCGTGATCAGTCAGAGTCGCCGGACACTTGCGGTCGTTGGCTTCACGCAACAGCTGCAACTCAATCGCGCTATCGGACGGCAACTGCTGACTAGTGAGAGCGGAAAAACTTCCCGCGCTTTCACACATAACACCAAACCATGGCTCGCTCAGACCCGCTGACTTTTCGAAATTCCACTCAGCGCTGTTTGAGCTTGGTGCCTGCCACAAGTGCGGCGCGTTCAAAGTGTTGCGAAGTTGTTTCGTCGCAACGAATACCAGATCAGGCGAATTGAACTGCAGCCATTGATCTTGCGTAAGCTTCATCGAAAACCGGCAGGGTGTCATAACCACCAAGGCGGTAACTGGCCCTTGAGCGGCCTGCGATTGACCGAGAGCATCACCGATCAACACGGTCTTGTCGGCAATGGCATGACTAACCTGCATGAGGGCAAAACCAAAGAGCAGTCCGTGTAGATATCGAGGCTGTATGAAACTCAACGGTGATACATCAGCCACGGCTCTGGTCGCTCGATTCGGTTGCGCAATTGCCTTTCCGACAGTCATGTCGATAGAGCCAAAATAGCGGCGGCAAAAATACGAGCAGCGCAAAACCATCCAGCCACACGTGCGACCAGACCTGCTGTTGCGCCGAGAGCCACATGTCCTGCGGCGCCCATAACAGGATGCCGGCGATCAACCAGCCCCAGACTGCCGGAGCTTTCAAGCGATTGCCCAGGTGCACCAACGCGAGCATGTACAGCGAATAACTTTGCAGCGTCGCGCCGAACAGTGCGAGCCACCAGACTTGTTGTTCGTGGCCGGCGGTGGGAACCGCATCGGCACCCCAGAACGACAGTTCGAGGACTCGCAGGTAGCCATCGAGCAAGCCGGAGTCACCGGCCCAGGTCAGGGTAAGACCGGCGAGGATGTGTGCGATCGCAGCGGCATATAGCCAAAGCACCAACGCTGGGCGAAGCGAGGAAGAAGAGGCTGGCATTCCGTGTCCTGAGCGCGTTCCTTGGGGGTGGGGAGTTTAAATGAAAACCGGATGTGTCTGATGCTCGAAAATTAAACGTTTTACCCTGCCCCATTCAGGCGCGATGCCTGCGAATAAGCATCAAGCATGATCCGGTTTCAAATACAGTGACTGGCCTTGATCGGCTCCGGGCCATGCGAGTCCAGACGTTTTAACTGCTCAATCGCGCGGGGCTCATCTTTATCCGCCGCCATTTGATAACAAGCCAGTGCGCGTGACAGATCTTTTGTTCCCAACTCTCCAGCCTCGAACGTAGAAGCCAGATAAACCATAGCGTCCGTTGAACCCATCTCAATGGCGCGGATGACCTGCTCCTCTGCCTGCTTGGGATGAAGGCAAGGGCCGTTATAGTCGGTGGAGTTTCCTGAACAAAGAAACGTCGCATAGCCCATCGCACCCTTTGGTATTTTCGAAGCCGCTTTGAATAAAGCCTCAACCTTAGGGGTTTCCAACTGAGATGCCATTTGCGAAAGACTCAGGCTTGCCGCCGACAGGCTCGCCTGTGCATCACCCGACTCTGCAGCACACACAAAATTCTCCAGGGACGCCTCAATCAACTCCGCAGTCAGCCGGTATTGCTCAAGAGACCCTAGCCCGCCCAACGCTTCTGCACGCTGATAGCAGAAGTTCTCAGCGCGGCTCATTCCCGGGTTCTCTGTTGCGACAAGATCTTTCTCACTGATCGACCAATCCTCAATCCCCTCAAGCACCCAGCACGCCTGACGAGAGAAGTTGAAGATCTTGATATTGCTGTTGCCCGCTCGCTTATCCACCACGTTGACGTGACTGTCGTCGACCTCTTCGATCTCGACCCCAGGTGTCTTGCCGGGTGTGATTGCAGCCATCAGCGGATAGGTGAACGTTGTTCCACTAACACCCGAGGTCGAAGGCTCAAAGGTACTTCGATCCTTTCCCGCCATGGGTTTCAACACCAAGGACTTGACCGTCATTGCAGTGAGACGGCGTTGTGATTCGCTGTTGGCGGAAAACGCAGTCAGGAAAGGCGCGAACTCCTCCGAGGGACAAGCGTCGCTAGTGGAAGCCGCCGAAGCGTTCATGTCGGATGCAAGAGCAGGGACAATCTTGTCCAGGTACGCCGAACGCTCACGACTCATTCTGGCGATGCATGAGTTAACGGCGAACACATGCGCCGGCATCCCCGTCTCGATTTCGAATGCCTCCAAAGGGCAATTCGCATCGCGCAATTTCAGCCACGCACGTTGCGATTCTTTAACCTTCGCCGCGTACTCCGCACCCAACGCCGGATCTGCTCGATAGTCAGACTCAAGCCGCGACATCAACTGCTTGTAGCTGACATTCAACTGCGCATCAGCAGCCTTCTTCGCCGCCTCCGAGCAGGGCACCATTTCCAGGTTTGAGCTGACCTGGCTGCAATCGTCCTGCGCATAGGCCGCTGAAACTGGCAGTAGCAGCGCGGCTAGCAGGGTAAAAACAAAACGGTTCACTGTGTTCATCCTTGAGTCTTTCAGGCTTTGCGTTTGGTGAATCGGGTGATGCATTGCTTTGGGATGTTCGTTTCCGAGTAAGTGCTGAGCAACGCTTTGCGTTTTTGGTCGACGCGCAGGTTAACGAAGCCATCGCCGCAGTCCGGCTGCAACTCTTCGAACATTCCGGTTCTGGTTTGGTAAACGAACACCCGGTAGTAATCGTAAGTACCCATGCCGTCATCCAGCTGCCAGATCGCGAAATCCTGGGTGCCGTCGAAATTGAAATCGTCGAACTGCACGTGGAGTTCGTTCTCGGCTTCAAAATCGATTGTTCGCGACTCGCTGTGCGTTTCGCTTTTAACCGCGATGTTCAGCTTGGAGCCTTCGAGAACCAGCGTCGCGTCGACGCCTTTGGTTGGGCTGACCGTGGTGGTTTCGGCTAATGCCGGGATCGTCCACATCAGGCCGAGCAGTGATACCGCTAGAGTTTTGAATTGCATGTGCTCGCTTACTCCTCCCCGTGAAACGCGGCTCGTCTCAATTGCAGTTTTCTCGAGATTCCGCTGACTGTGGAATACGTTCACCCTTTCCGCTCTCTGTTATTTTAGCGATGTATTCCTTATAAAGCGGACACGCGTCGGACTTCATTCCGATATCCCAATAAGCATCTGCCAAATTCAATGTTGCAACGACTCTCTCCGGAAACTTTTTATGAATCTCCCTCAAAAGCACAGCAGCTAAAATATTGTTTTTGCTACGGTACAAATAATAAGCATAATCATTTAGAGGCCCGACATTATCATTGGAAATTATCAAAGTTAGCTCATACACCAGCTCTTGAGGAATACTCTTCCTTACCTTTTTCCCGCTATCATCGAGCCCATAAAATAATTCTCCTTTTTCGCCCTGAGAAAGCTTACCAAGAATATATTTGAAGTCTTTCCTGATTTCTGCAAGCTGATCCTCATTACTCAAATAGATGAAAAAAAGGGGACAGACCACGTTTTTCGGAAAATCGTGGTCTCCGTGGTCTGTCCCCATTTCCGCCATTTCCGCGATCCACCACCTCGATCACGCAGAGTTATAAATAGCGTTAAAGAATCATTTAACAACCTCAGAACAACTAAGTTCTTTTATAAGCGCACCGACCACTGGCACAACACAGTGCCTACGCTGCTCTCCGGTAGGCTGAAGAGGCGTAACGCTAAGTATCATATGAATGCCATCTTCCTGCACAGTAATATCTTCGAAACCAGCATCGGCGAAGTCCGAGCCAAATTTTTTACCTTCAAACTTACAGAAATTTGCGAAAGATAATACTTCCCAGTTTTTATCTGGGCTGATCACCTGAACCTCGAGACATGAATCATTAAATGTTTTTATATACCTCGCAACATTATCACCAATACGTCCCACTCCGACTTCAGAGACTGGCCCAATATCGGGAACTGCTGCTGCGGCACCACCTAGAAAAAATACACAAAATACGGGAGCCAACTTGAACAAATTCATATAAATATTACCTCAAATAATCAACGCGCTTATTAAACCGATCATCGGGCACATTACCCCACTTGGAACGATCACCAATCACCGCAGAAAATGCAGACAGATCATTATTTGTCATATGCCTCTGAATAAATGCTCTAGCATCTCCAGTATAGTCACCTCGGTAGATTAAATCGATTGCCATATCTTGAATTTTTGGATTCGTCGAATCCCAATTCAAATGACCATAAAGATGAACCACATCAGCCTTATCCGAGATCCTTATAACTTCACTTTTCATGAATTCATAAACCGGAACAAACAACTGATATTGCTGCTTCCTAGTTATAAAGCTTTTTCGAATTTCTGGGCTTGCACTATTCAAATAATTTCTCGCAGCGACGCCGCTTAAACCTTTTGAACCTAACAGCCAACTCAACAACGGCTCCTTGATTCCCACAGCAGCAAGATCAGTCTCCGGAGTAGGCCTTTGGCCTAGGTCATAACCTCTACCAATAGTTATCCCAGACACACCCCCAGGCCAATGCACTTTTCGGCTGAAATACATATGCAATGGATTTGCCGGGTCTTCTAGGTCATTCCCTTCTACATCAAAAGTAAGTTGCCCCCTCTCAACCTTTAGCCACTTCAGGTCATTATCATCCTCCATCGCGAGGAAGTTTGAAACGAAACCTATAGGGTGAAAATGATAACTCAACCCCGTTCCTGCCGGGGTCTTATCAGCCAACTTATCCCAAAAAACGTATGAATCTATTCTTTCTTTTTCATGTTTTAGTAATTTTTCAGAACCATCTAGAAGAGTGTCTAATCTCTTCCATTTCTCTGTTTTTGTATCATCCTTCCACTCCGTAGGATGGTGTGCCACTAATTTTGACCAGTGCTGCCTTGTCTCCGTACTTTTCAATGCGTCAGCGAGTTCAGATGGTTCAACCTTTCCGTCATGGTTTTTGTCTATTTTCTTCAAGAGGTCTTTAAAAAACTGGGGCATATCATCAGGATCGAGGAAACCGTCGGAGGCTGAGTTGCTTTCCTCTACAAGCTGAAAACCCATTTTCGTCCAATCGTGTGGAGTGATAACTTTTGCATCAGATTTTTTTACCAATCCAGAGACCGGCTGATCTTCATCATTTACGGATATCTCATACCAATCCTCATTGCCTTCCTTGACAACCGGCACCTTACCTAGGTCAATAGCGTGTTCTTCTTTTAAAGGTTCACTTGTTCCAGTAGCAGGCATTTTTTTCTTAAGTTGAGCACCTTTCGGCAGATGCAAATACTGACGCCCGACTTTTAATGCAGCTACATTATCTAGAAAATCTTTCACCTCAGCCTGAGTTGTAAATATCTCGATATGAACTTGAAATTTACTATCGGTAAGGCCCTCTTCATTTACTAGATTTTCAGTTTTACCCAAATAGCCAATAGGGTCACCAGCCTTGATTCCGACACTGGTCGTCACAACATCAAAATTTGTAGGAGTGAGTGATTCCCATTGCGTGTACTGACTATCTTTCTCACTTTCGATAATCGCCCAAAAATTACTTGGGGCAGCTCCATTATCGTTCCAGATGCTGGCAACTACTGGAACGCAGGGCGCCATACGCCGCAGCTTGTTACCAACCACCAAATTCAGTACATCTTTGCTATCGAACTCAATGACACTACCTACTGTAATCTCTCGATTATTTTCGATGCGTGCACCTGCAGGTTGTCCGTTAGCAAGGTTCGTTGGCGCGCCGTACATAGCTAAACGCTGGGTAGTTTTAGCCTTTACCTTGCCTTGCCAGTATTTTGGCCTAGCACGCTCGGGTATCGCATCTGCAACCCAAATAGCCTTGTGGCTGGAGTTTTGATATGGCTCATCATTCTTTAAATATGCAAACCAAACTTCTTGCCCTACGTCGCGGACTTTAGTTGACCCATGTTTTACGCTACCGAAAAGGATTTTCCCCTTAGCATAAGTAACATCCTCAACTGATCTTTTTTCCAGAATTTCAAGCTTGGTGTGCTTCGCCAATTTTCCTGGATATGGAAAGTTATTCGACGCAGGAAAATCATCATACGCCTTGAAATCTTTTACAGTCATCGTCACTATCGGGTTCGGCTTTTCATTCTCCGCTAACGGATAGCGCTTATAAGGCAAAAGATGCATATATAGGCTATAAAAAATCAGACCGTTCTGCTTTCCTTTATTAGGTCCATCTTCTGGGTTTGGCGCCGATTTGTATTCATGTCGCACCAAACAGAAGGAACTAGAATAATCCAGGTTTTTCGCCGTTTCTCCTGTGCCAAACGTCGACTTTAGATAATCCTCGTTGAGGCGGTAGGCCACCACCTCGCCATCGGCCATGCAGCGAATCGGTTCATTCAAAATGCATTGGGGAGCACTAGCATTGCTGATGTGTATACCACCGTGCCAGAACTTGTTTCTGCCGAGCAGGTAATGGCCAGCAGTTTCGGCCTCAAGCGCATTGTAAACCTCCTCCGCATCAGCGAACTGTTTGCCGTCAGCTTTTCGGAAAGGATATTGAAAGTTCATCAATGGGGCGGGGCCTGCCGGTACAGGAGCAGGTGCCGGAGCCGGAGCCGGAGCTGGATTAGCGCCTGTCCGATACTCCTCCTTAGCCCTTAGAAACTTTGTTGGAACAGGCCAGTAGTATGCAGGCGGGTTCCGGCCAAAGAACGCTTCCGAAGGTCCGTTAGTGGTCTGAGCACCAAAAATTTTTCCCTGGCCCGTCGCTGCGTTGAATTCCATGACAATGCCGGTATGAAACAGGCGACGATTGCCTCCCGTTAGAGGGAGGATGTCAATCCAAAGAGCAATGTCCCCTTTCTTGACCTCTGTTGGTGGCACCACGGTGTAAAAGCGAGAGGAGGCATTCATCGCTCTCGTCTCCTCATACTCAATCTGGTAGCCCGCGCCAGTGAGCAGAAGATTCACCATATGGGAGCAATCGATCAGCTTTTTCCCCGCAGCATTTGTTTGGGTGCCATTGCCTCCCATCAGGTAGACGTAATCACCGCCGGTGTACTGATTTCTTAAATCGAGTGGTTCGGTCATTTGTGCATCCTGCAAATTAATAGCAATAGCTGGTCTTGATAGAAGCAGCGTTTTGCGCGTTTAAACGTTTCAAATTTCCGGCAGCGGTGTGGTTACCCTTGTCAGCGGCGAGGCGATAGCAGGCAAGCGCTCTGGACATGTCTTTAGTAACGAGCTGCCCTTCTTCAAACGAGTAACCCAAGTAATTCATCGCATCGACCGAACCCATTGAGGCGGCGCGAATAAGCTCCTTTTCGGCTTGTTCTGGATGTTGGCAACGTCCGTCAGGTACAGGGTTGTTCCCATAGCAATAGAAAGTCGAAAGCGAGGCTGCACCGTCGGCAAGCGTTGTTGCTGCAGCCTTGAAAAGCGCCTCGACTTTTTCCGTTTCCAACTGTGGTGCCATGCCGGAAAGACTCAGGCCCGCAGCACTCAAACTTGCTTGTGGGTCGCCAGAAGCAGCAGCACACACATAGTTTTCCAGCGCAGCCACAAACAGCTCGCCGGTCAGCCGATACTGCTCCAGCCCACCTAGCCCAGCGAAGGCTTGCGCCCGCTGATAACAAAAATTCTCGGCCGTATTCATGGTCGGGGTACTTACCACAACGAGGTTTTTCTCGCTAATCGACCAATCCTCAACACCTTCCAGAACCCAACACGCCTGGCGAGAAAAGCTAAAGATCTTGATGTTGCTGTTACCTGCACGCTTATCAACAACGTTGAAATGACTGTCGTCAACCGCTTCGACTTCGACACCTTCGGTCTTTTCTGTGGCTACGGGTGCCATCAGTGGAAATGCCAACGTCGAGCTCTTAACCCCCGTCGTTTGCGGATCAAAATTTCCGCTCTCCCCGGTAGGTTTCAAAACCAGCGACTTCACCGTCATCGCAGTCCACCGCTGCTGAGTTTCGGCATTCGCAGAAAACGCCGGCAGAAACTGGGAAAAGTCCTCGGACGGACATTCATCCGCATAAGCGCTGCCATGAAACAGGCTCAACAGCGACGCGGTGAAAACCGCTAACGCGATGCCATTGCTCTTCTTCAAAACACGATTCATGTCGATCACTCGGAAAACACAAAAAAAGCCTTCGGCTTAACCTTCTCAGGCACCGCATTCCCCAACGCCTGATCCATCAAACTCCCCGCCTTATCCTTATCCGCCGCCCCCGGCAGCACCGGCGGTTTAATCCCGATGCCAGTCCCCGACCCAGGCGAGCCACCGGCATTGATCTTCACCACCGGCCCAACCACCGTAACCCCACCGCCATCGAGCTTGATAAAGCTCCCACCCCCAAGAATGGTCAGCTCTGTCCCCGCCTCAATAACGATCTTGTCCCCAGCCTTGAGGTGAATCTCTTTCCCCACGCTGGTCAGTTGCGCAGTCCCCAGCTTCACATGCTGGTTCTGCCCAACCGTGAGGTGATCATCCAGCTTCGCTTCAATCTTGCGGTCGCTGATAGTGGTGCGGTGTTCTTCAGCCTTCAGCTCGGTGTAGGTGTTCTTCACCACCGTGTCGTGACGTTCATTACCGACCCGAATCTTCTGATCGTGCTCAACGTTTTCATCCCAGTCACGCTGCGCATGAATGTAGATCTGCTCCGCACCTTTCTTGTCTTCGATGCGCAGTTCGTTGTACCCATCGCCACCCGGCGAGCTAAGCGTTTTGAACACGCTGCGAGTCTTGTTCGCCGGCAAGGCGTACGGCACCGGGTTTTCCTTGTGGTACAGGCAGCCGGTCACCAGCGGTTGGTCGGGGTCGCCTTCGAGGAAGGTGACGAGGACTTCCATGCCGATGCGTGGAATGCTGATGGCGCCGTAGCGGTCGCCGGCCCAGGAGCTGGAGACGCGTAGCCAGCAGCTGGTTTTGTCGTCGGCGAGGCCTTCGCGGTCCCAGTGGAATTGCACTTTGATGCGGCCGTATTGATCGCAGTGGATTTCTTCGCCTTTGGGGCCGGTGACCATGGCGGTCTGGCTGCCGAGCACGCGGGGTTTCGGGTGTTCGAGGGCCGGGCGGTAGAACACGTCCCACGGGGTGGCGAGGAAGGTGTTGCGGTAGCCCTGGTGGAAGTCGTCTTTGTTGTCGGTGGTGTCGCTGGTCACGCCTTCTTCGAGGACTTGCGGTTGTTTGCCCTCGTGGAAGATTTCGGTGAGCAGCCAGAGGTCGTTCCACTCGCTGCGCGGGTGGTCGGACAGGGCCATGAAGTGGCCGCTGACCAGTTTGGTCTGGTCGCCGCGACCTTCGGCCTGACGGTAGTCGGCGCGGTGGCGTTCGAGGGCGCGCTGGCTGAGGAACTTGCCGCGCGCACGGTCGATGAAGCGGCCCGGGTAGTCGTAGTCTTCCAGATCCGGTTCGGTGCTGTCGCTGTCTGGTCTGCTCTCTGGTTTAAACGCAGCTTCCATTTGCAGGCGCGGTTTTTCGAAATCGTAATCACGGCGCGTGGTGCGGGTGGTGCGGGTTTCCAGGCGCAGCTTGAAGGCTTTGATCACCGGCTCGTCGGCAACCATGCCGCTGCCCTGTACGTACGCAGTCGGCTGGCCGAGGTCGGGGAACACGGTCTGGTCGTCACCGAACACCAGCAGGTGGGCCTTTTCGCTGTGCTGGAAGTGGTAGTGAATGCCCTCTTCTTCGCACAGTCGCTGGACGAAATGCAGGTCGGTTTCGTCGTACTGCACGCAGTAGTCGCGATCCGGGCACGGCTGGCTGAGCTGAAAGCTGTAGGCGTTGCTCTTGATACCGTGCTCTTCGAGGATCAGCGCGATGATTTTCGGCGCCGACATCTGCTGGTAGATGCGCTGGTTGGTGCGGTGATGCAGGTATTGCAGTTGCGGCACGATCGAAACTTTATAGCGGGTCAGGCGCTTGCCGGCATCGCCCTGGGCGACGCGGTAGATCTGCCCGTGAATGCCCGAGCCCTGCGGATCGAACGCGAGAAACGCCTGCTTGTGCAGCAGTTGCTCCAGATCCAGATCAGGGTTTTCGCTGACCAGTTCAAGGTCGAAGCGATACGCCTGGCTGATACCTTCGGTGCCGGTGAACGACAGCACTTGCAGGTCGCCGACGTAGTCTTCGACCTTGAGGCTGAAGTGGGTTTCGTTAGCTGAGTTGAACATCGTGTGCTCCCTGTTCGAATGTCATCCGTTACGCCCGAAGTCGCAGACGTTGCAGCCAGGACGAAGTGGCGCCCAAGGCGTCACGCAATTGTTGGGCAGTGATGGTGCGTTCTGCCGGGTTGAAGCTCAGCGCGGTTCGCAGCGCTTGCCAGCCGTGCTGGGGTAGATTCGCTGGGGCGCGCAGCTCGCGCTCCAGATGCTCATCGCGGGCCTGGGTCGAGGGCAAGCGGCGGAACGGGTGTTTGCCGCCCGCCAGTTCATAGATCACGCAGGCCACGCCGTACACGTCCGCGCTGGCCGACAACGGTTGGCCCTCAAGCAGTTCGGGGGCGGCGTAGCCCGGGGTCCAGGCGTTGAAGCGCTCGCGGCTCAGGTGCGGCAGGCCGGGCAAGGTGCCCTCTTCTGCCTGCCCCAGACCAAAGTCGAACAGGCGCAGGCCGTCTTCGCTGAGCATGACGTTGCTCGGTTTCAGATCACCGTGCAGCACGCCACGACGGTGGGCGTAGGCCAGCGTGTCGAGCAGCGGCAGGACGATGTCGCGCAGTTCATGCCACGGCAGGCCGAGGGGCCGCTCGCAGAGCAATTTGTCCAGGGTCAGGCCACGCATGTATTCCATGGTGATGAAGGCCCGCTGGCAGTCGGTGTCGACTTCAAAGGTGTGTGCACGCACGACGTTGTCGTGGCGCAGGCGTCGGGTCAGGGCGAACTCGCTGTAGAGCAAGGCACTGGCGTCCGGCGATTCGGCAAATTCTTCGCTGAGGATTTTCAGCGCAATGTAAGGGTCGGGATCGCCGAACTGCTCATGCAGCAGATCCCGCGCCCGGTAAACGACGCCCATGCCACCGGCCCCGAGCAGACGCTCGAGGTGGTAGCGACCGGCGAGTACATCCGGCAGCGCACCGATGCTGGCCTTGGTCGGCGCCAGCAACGGTTCGGCCTTGTTGCCCTTGGCGAAGGCGAAGTAGGTCAGGTTGCTGGCCTGTTCTTCGCTGATCAGCAGGTCATCGATGGGCGATTCGAGTTCACTCATTGGCGGATCACCACGGCAGTCAGGTTGTCCCGCGCGGCGCCACGCAGAGCGCCGTCGAACAAACGTTCCAGCGCCACGTGCGGCGCGCTGAGGCTGAGGGCGTTGCCGAGGGCATCGCTGCTCAGGCCCTGATACAAACCATCGCTGCAGAGCAAAAACACATCGCCCGGATAGACCTCGAGTTCAAGCACATCCAGGGTCAGTGTGTCGGCGGCGCCGACGGCTCGGGTGAGTGCCTGAGCCGCCGGATGCGCTGCTGCCTGTTCGATGCTCATTTGCTGCTCGTCGATCAGCTGCTGTTGCAGCGAATGGTCCTTGGACAGCTGATACAACCGCTGCCCGCGCCACATGTAGCAACGGCTGTCGCCGGCCCAAATGCAGGCCGCGCGATTGCCTTCCACCAGCAGCGCGACGACGGTGCTGCCCATGATGCTGTCGTGGCGTCCGGCGGTGACGGTCAACTCCTGCCCCAAGCGCCGGTTCAGCCAGTGCAGGCACTGGCGGATGGCTTTGAGGCGTTCGTCGAAGTCCTCGTGTTGCGGCAACTCAGCCAGGCTGGCGACGATCAACTGGCTGGCGATGTCACCACCCTGATGACCGCCCATGCCGTCCGCGACCACCCACAGCCCATGCTGCGGCGAGTCGAGGAAGGCATCTTCGTTGCGCGCCCGCACCTTGCCCGGGTCGGTACGCGCCGCGCTGCGCCAGGGACTGGCCACCAGCATCAGAGCTGCACCGGCATACGGAAGGTGCGCAGTACGCCCATGTCGAACGGGTTCGGCGTGCGCTGGCTGGTCAGCAGATAGTTGGCGCGCAGGCCGCCCACGTCCGCTTTCAGTACCAGCACGTCACGACCGTTCAGGTACTCGGTCTGCATCAGGTCGAACAGACGGAACAGCGACCATGGGCCGGAGTTTTTCTCGATACCGATCGGACGCCCGGCCATCTTGTCCATGACCAGACTGGTGCGACCGTCTTCAGCATCGGTCGGCCACTTGAAGGTCATTGGCAGGATCGGGCCGTGGCGGTATTCCATGGTCTTGTCGCCGAACTTGAATTCGGAACGGCTGACCGCCGGATCGAGGGTGTACGGCTCGAGCTTGAACTGCACGGTCGGCTCGGCCGGGTTGATCGAGAAGAAGCTCTGGCGAATGGTCTGCGCCGCCGCCATCTGATCGAGGTAGACCTTCGATACCGGCAGGCTGTGACCGTCGACGCTGCGCATGCGGTAGTTGCCCGGATCGCCGCTGACGAATGGACGCATGTAGCTGTCGAAGAAGCGATCGACAGTACCCTGAGCACGGAAGAACTCACGGAAGTCGCTGATCGCCACGTCGCTGGTGCTGCTGGCGCTGAACGGATAGCGCTTGCTGATGGTTTTGCCATACACGCTGTACAGCTCGTTCTGATAACGGCCGTTCAGGTATTGATAGGCATCGTTAAGCACCAGACGCCACGAGTCTTCGGCCAGCACGTTGAACCACACGCTCAGTGGACGTGGCAGACGACCGGAGGCATTGCGCAGGTTGGTCAGCGCATCACGCTGGCCGCTCATGCGCGTCTTGGCCATCTCGAACGCGGCTTGCTCCGGCGTGCTGGAACGGGCCAGACCGGCCAGTTGCAGTTGCAGGTCATTGAGCGCGCTGAACGCTGGCGTCAGGTCGGCGCCCGGGCCGTTGTTGTCATCGAGCAGACGATGCAGCGGTTCGAAGCGGCGTTGCAGGGATTTCTTCGCGGTGTCCGGCAGGTTCTTCGCCACATTCAGCGCCGAAGCCTTGTCGGCGGCAGCGGCGGCGAGTTTGCCGACCTTTCCCAGTTTGCCTTTCTGTCCGGCCAGCGCATCGGCAGCTTCGCCGGCTTCATCGACCGGATCAGCAGCGGCTTCGAAGCGGGTGTTTTCACGTACTTCGGTGAGCAATGCGAGGACCGGCGAGTTGGCCGACGTCAGGCCCGCCAGTTGCTCGGCGCCTTCGCCAGCGTCGCTGATTGGTGGCAGTGCGACCTGGCCAACGGCTTCGCTCCAGTAGTTGGCGTAGTCGCGGAAGTACAGCTGCTCCAGCTCGACCATCAGGCGACGCAAGTCCATGTCGCTGATGCCCGCGCCTTCGCCCAGCACCCAGTTGTCGCGCAGGATATCGGTGACCAGCGCGGCGCCCTGCACCGAGAAATACTGCTGATAACCCTGCTGGGTGTAGAAACCCGGGATCACGTATTCGGTGCCGATGAACAGCGAGCCTTGTGGGCCGAGGTGTTGGCTGAAGCGATAGTCCGGCAGGTTGCGCGCCTGCTCGCGGAGCATGCGGTAAACCACGTTGGCCAACGATTCGCTGCGCAGGACCTGACGCGCTTGCGTGACCAGTTGATCGTTCAGCGGGTAGATGAACGGCTGCTTGAGCAAGCGCTCGAGGTGCGTGTTCAGACCGTTCTGCACCGCGGTGTTGCCGG
Organism: Pseudomonas sp. PS01270; assembly: GCF_029959775.1. Classification (NCBI taxonomy): domain Bacteria; kingdom Pseudomonadati; phylum Pseudomonadota; class Gammaproteobacteria; order Pseudomonadales; family Pseudomonadaceae; genus Pseudomonas; species Pseudomonas sp. PS01270. Next base: position 121,630 of record NZ_JASCPT010000003.1, read on the forward strand.
TGTAGCGCTGCGACCAGTCAGTGGCGACCCAGTCCTTGAGCCACGCCGCGTCGCGACGATCCTTCATGTTCAGCATCAGGTACGCGCGCAGGCTGTTGAGCAGGCGATCGCGGTCCTTCATGTTGGCGCGGATCTGCCCTTCGAGCATGGTTGCGACCCGTGGCAGCAACTGCGCTTCCAGCTCACGCTCGTAGGCGGTTTTCACCACCGGGTTGATCTCTTCGCCCTGATACAGGCCGCCACGCTCGTGGTACGAGACGTCGCCCTTGCTCGGGAACACCTGAGTCGCGGCGTAGCTGGTGTCGAGGACTTTCAGCACACCCATGGCGTCATCGCGCGGCGTCACGGCCGAGCGTTGCTGAGTCCAGTTCTGCGCCAGTGTGCGCAGGTTTTCCAGACGCTCGTAGTTGGCCGAGAAACCACCGGCCCAGAGCATGCCGAACAGTGCCAGTGCCGCCAGCGCCCCGACGTACAGCGCACGCTGGCCCCAATGAATGCGGCTGCGCTCGCGCTTGTCCAGACCGGCCAGATCGGCCTCGGGGAAAATCACCTGGCTGAGCAAGTGATGAATGAACCGCGAACGGCCGCTGCGCAGAGTCGGCAGCACGCCGGCGTTCATGCCCAGGCTGGCGCCGATGCCGGCGGTGGTCGAATCCATTTCCTGGGTCAGGTGCGGCGCGCTGGTCAGGTAGAAACCGCGCAGTTGCGTGGCACGCTGATAGCGGTTGCCGGTGAACGCCATGTCAACAAACAGGCACAGACGCTCGCCGATCTGCCCCAACTGATGCGGGAAGTCGAGGATGCGGCCACGGCGCTGAGTGTCGCGCTCGGAGTGCATGCGCATGATCACTTGGCTGTTGAGGCGGCGCAGCAGCTCTTCGAACTCGTTGCGCAGAACCGTGACGTCGGTGCCGACCTGATCCTTGCGGAAACTGGTGCCGAGCACCTGATCGCTTTCTTCGCGGGTCAGTTGATCGAAGAACTCGTCGAAGCCGAGCAGCTTGTCAGCCTTGCTCAGGACCAGATACACCGGCACATCGACGTGGAGTTTCTGATGCACGTCCTGCAAACGGCTGCGCACCTGGCGCGCGAGGGTCTCGATGTCCTGCTCGCTCCCGCCGGTGAGGGTTTCCACCGGAATGGTCACCAGCACGCCGTTCAACGGACGGCCGCGACGACGCTTGCGCAGCAGCTCCAGCAGGGTGGTCCAGGCGTTGCCGTCGACTTCCGCGTCCGGTTGAGTGGTGTAGCGCCCGGCGGTGTCGATCAGTACACCGTGATCGGCGAAATACCAGTCGCAATGACGGGTGCCAAGGGTGTCGCGGGTCAGCTTGCGGTCGATCTTGTTGATCGGGAATTCCAGACCGGAAAAGTCCAGCAGGCTGGTCTTACCCGAGGCCTGCGGACCGATCAGCAGGTACCACGGCAAGTCACTGCGCCAGCGCTCGCTGCGACCGCGATACAGGCTCGAGGTCTTCAGGGTTTTCAGCGCGTCCTTGAAACGCGCCTTCAACTCTTTCTGTTCTTCGTCGATCAGCTCTTCGCGGCGAATGCGGTCCTGGCCGTCCTCGCTTTCTTCCTCGGCTTTCTTGCGGATACCGCTGCGCCAGCTGACGAAGACCATGGTCAGGCCCCAGATCAGGAACAGCACGCTGATGGTCAGCAGGCGCGAGGTCGCGCTTTCCCAGAACTTGTAATCATCGACCGCCAACAACGGGCCGACGAACCACACCAGCAGCGCCACGAACAGCACCAGCAGCAGAGTCCAGACCCAGGTCTGGCGCAGGAAGGCGCCGACTTTCTTGAAAAACTTTTTCATCACACGTCCCTGTTTTACGGCTGCGCCTGCGGTTGCACCGCGGCTGGATCAAGCGGCTGATAAGGATGCAGAACGGTGTCGCGTTGTTCGCTCAGGACCCAGGCGAAGCCCGAATACATCACCACCAGGCAGACCAGAGTAAAGAGCACCACCATCCACGCCGGCACGATGCGCACCAGGTTGCGGCGCTGATCGTTGAGGCCTTCCCAGTGCGGCGACAACTCGCGCGGCACGTCGCCACGCAACTGACGGATCTGCCGGTACAAGGCGTCGCGGATGCCTTCAAGCTCAAGCATGCCGCGCGCCTGCACGCGGTACTTGCCCTCGAAACCGAGGGACAGGCACAGGTACATCAGTTCGAGCATCGGCAGGTGCTTGACCGGGTTTTTCGACAGCCGATCAAGCAGCTGGAAAAACTTCTCGCCGCCGAAGGTTTCGTTGTGGAAGCTGCTCAGCAGGCTCATCTGCGACCACTCGCTTTCGTTGCCCCACGGCGTGGTCACGACGGCTTCGTCGACCACGGTGCAGAGCACGTAACGCGCGGCCATTACCTGGCTGCTTTCCGCACCGTTGTGCAGGGCGCGCACTTCGAACAACTTCAGCCCGGCGGTCAGCCGCTCATTGAGCGCGTACAGATCTTCGCGGGTCTCGCTGTGCTTGAGACGCACCACTTCCGAGAGCAGATCGGACGAAGCGGCGACCAGCGAGTTGAGGCTGATGTTGAACGCCTCGGCCGGACGCAGGCGCGCGGCGTAGATCATGCGTTCTTCCAGTTGCTCGAAACGCGGCGGCGCGGCGAAGTCGGTCAGCGGACTCGATGCCGGTCCGTGGCCCTGACGGTCGAGCAGGACGGTTTTGTCGTCCTGGTTGTAATCCGTTTCCTTGATCATGTCGGTCAGTTCCTGATGGCCCAGAATTTCAGTTCAAGCTCGGCGAATTCGCCGGACACGTGGAACGCGAAACCGCCGGAGCGCTCGAGTTGTGCCAGGTCTTCGGAACTGAGTTCGAGGATGAAATAGGTTTTGTTCGAGTGGAACGCGATCTGCCGTGGGGCCACCGGCAACGGTTTGACCTTGATCCCCGGCAAGTGCAGGTTGACCAGTTGGCGGATGCGCTCCACCGGGCCGACCTTGAGGTGCTGCGGCAAACGCTGACGCAGTTCTTCGGAGTCGCAGTTGGCACTGGCTGCCAGCACGAACGAGGCCGAGCCGAGCAGTTTGTGATCGTGCAACGGCGAGACGATGATGCCGTACTGACGCGCCTGCAGGATCAGTTCGATGGCGTGCTGTTCGAGCACCATCGACAGCACCTGACGGATCGCTTCCATCAGTTTGCGGAAGCTTGCGCCCTGATCTGCGTGGGAATAGCGGCTGTCCAGACGCGGGCGTTTGCTCTCGCCGGAGAAGGTCGCCAGATCGCCGAGCATGGTCAGCAGCGTGCGATACAACTCTTCCGGGTGAACCTGCTCAAGACCCAGGTAATGGCGCAGCAGCAGTTCGGTACGGTTGATCAGTTGCAGCATCATGAAGTCGCCGACTTCAGCGCCGCCGACTTTGCCATTGGAGCGAATCCGCTCGGCAATCGTGTCGCCACGGTGGCTGAGCATGCTGATCACTTCTTTCAGGCACGACAGCAGGTAGCTGGAGGCGTGGGCCTGAATGTAGGTCGGGACGAAATCCGGGTCGAGGCTGATCACGCCGTCGGGCGTGGTGTCGAGCACGTCGCAGATTTTCAGCTTCACGTAGGCCTGATCGCTCTGCTGCTCGCCGAGCAACAGTTTGAAGTCCGGACGACCGCAGCTGACCTGGCTGGCAGAATCGTCGCCGGCGTTGGAGTCGGCGACTTCGGCGTCATACGCGGTGTAGCGCGCGAGCACGTCGGATTGCTCCGGGCGCCGGGCCTCGATGTGGTTGCCGGTGACCAGCGGCAGCGCCAGATAGATCGGCGTGTTGCCGGTGTTCGGCGGCACGTCCAGCGCCAGCGGCTCGGTGTTGCCACCGAGTTCGAACAGGCTGCCGTCCGGCAGAATCCCCGAGGCTTCACTGATCACCAGTTTGCCCATGTTGAGGAACTGCAAGTCGATTTCCAGATTGAGAAAACCCCAGGTGTAGCCACCGAGCAATTGCGTGCGGGTTTTCATCTGGTGATCGTAGTAACGATCGTTGTGCTGGAAGTGCTGCGGTCGCAGCAGCATGCCTTCCTGCCAAATGACTTTATGGGTGTTCATGATCAGTCATCCGCCTTGGCGAGCACTTGTTGGGTATTGCGGATACCGGCCTGATCGAGGGTCAGATCAGCCTCGGTGAGTTCCAGCGGAGTGATCTGCACGGTATGGCGCCACTGGGTATCCGGCAGGTCGCGATAGGCAGCAAGGATGCCCACGTAACGGCTGCCCTCCTCCACGCTGAGTTTCAGTTCCACGGTTTCACCCGGGCGCAGTTCGAGTTCTTCGCTGGCCACCAGGTCCGGGTTGAGGGATTCCTTGGCGCGCTCGTAGAGGCTGAAGAAATCAGCGTTCTCGAAGGTCACCGGGTGCTTGAGTTCGAACAGACGCACGACGATCGGCGACGGCCGACCATTGAGGTCCGGGTTGAGCTGATCGCTGCCGGTCAGTTTCAGATTGATCTTGGTCACTTTCGAGTACGGCGACAGCGACGAGCAACCGGCAAGCAGCACCAGCACGGTGAGCGCAGTCAGCGTCTTGAAAAAAGCGGTCGAGCGGCGAGACATGCGCATCATCCTTGGTGGTCGGTGTGGAGGGTGGAGAGCAGGCGGATCTGTTCTTCGTAAGCCTGGGCAAAGTCGCGGGCCAGCAGACGCTCGCTCCAGTCATCGTCCTGCCGCAGTGCCTGGTGGTAGCGGCCGAATGCTCTCCAGCGCCCGCCCGATGTTGCAATCAATGGCTTGCTGTCGCGCTCGAAACGCAGGGTCAGCTGCTCTGGCGAGAAGTGCTCCAGCGTGCCACGTACGGCGGCGCGACTGGCGGTCAGCAAAGCCACCTGGTGCGCCTGCAAATCACGGAATGCACGGGAGATCGCCTGCTCGGCCGGCAGGTGGCCGGGCTTGCTTGGCTGCAACAGAATTTGCAGTGCTTCGCTCGGATCGACGGCGAATTTCAGCGGGTTCTTGTTGGTGCCTTGCACGGTGGTCTGGGCCAAACGCAATTCGTTTTTCAGCTCGGAGCGGGTGCGCAGGCTTTGCTGCAAACCTCCGATGCTCTGGCGCAGCAGGCGCGCAGCGTTGAGCGCCAGCGCTTCGCGTTCGTCGTGGCTGAGGCCTTTGACGTCGACGCCCAGCGCCGCGCCGAAGTGCTCCCAGAAACCTTCGCTCTGACGCTCGACGGCTTTCGGCGCAGGCGCCGGCTCAGGTTCGACCGGGGCGGCAATCAGCTCCGGGACCATCAGGCTTTCCATGTCGATGCGCGCGTAGTCGGCACGTTGACGGGAGTCTTCCGGCTTGGCGGTAGGCGACAGCAGTTCGTCGATTTCCGAGTACACGCGCTCTTGCTGTTCGAGGGCGTTGAGCGGGTCGAGGTCGAGGAACGCGTCGTCCGGAATGATGCTGCCAGCGGCACGCGGGCGGCCGACTTCGCCGTCGAACGTGGCCGGGTCGCGAACCAGCCGCGCACGGATCTCGAAGTCGCCGAGAATGTAGGTGCTGCCGTGCTCGATACGCACCGGCTCGCCCTTGTGCAGGCGCGCGCCGCTGCTGCCGTCCTGGACACCGTTGCTGCTGGTATCGGTAAGGAAGAACGAGCCCTCGCGGTAGCTGACAATCGCGTGGTGATTGGACAGGTGCCGCTTGCGGTCAGGGATGATCCAGTCGCAGTCCTCGCCGCGCCCGATCACGCCGCCGGCCTGCTTGAAGGTCCGCTGGCACAGCTCGGTGGGCACGAACTGCTTGGTGTTCAGCATTTCGAAAACCAATTCCATGTTTGATGCTCCTTGCGGTCACTTGCCGCGATTGACCGCTTGCGGATCACCCAACGGGCGATAGTCGTTGTCGTTGAATTTGTAATTGCCGCTACAGCCGCCAAGGCCGCATAGAACGACGAGGGTCAGCAGGACAGCGTGCCAGTGACGAACAGACATCAGAGGGTCTCCAGGTGTAGACAAAGCACAAAGCGCCGACCCTCGCGGGCGGCGCTGAAATAAGTTTTTGAGGTGGGCGCGAAGCCTCTAGATCGGGGCCTTGAGCCATAGCTAGGAGGTACGGCGACCTCCCGTGGCGAGGGGACTTGTCCCCGTTGGGGTGCGCAGCGCCCCCATAACCTGCCAGCGCGATTTCTCAGTGAAACCGTATGTACCGGACTGCGACCGCTGCGCAGCCGGACGGGGATAAATCCCCTCGCCACAGGGTATGTGTTGGGTTCGAAGAAGTGCTGTAGGTCAACCATCAAAGTCACCCAAATTGATATTCAGGCGCCCGAGGCGGTACAGCAGCGTGCGCCGTGGCAGGCCCAGTTCGCGGGCGGCGAGGGTCTGGTTGCCGTCGTTCTTGCGCAGGCAATCGAGCAGCAAAGTGCGCTCGACCTGTTCCAGGCGTTCGCGCAGATTCAGGCCGCTGTTGTCCTCGGGCATCGCTTCCAGGCGCAGGGAAAAATGCTCGGCGAGCAACTCGCCACCCTCGCAGAGCAACACCGCGCGCTCGACCAGCGCCTTGAGTTCGCGAACGTTGCCGGGGAAGGTGTAGCCGCACAGATGCTCCAGCGCCGAGTCCGACCAGCGCACCGGATCACGCTGCAAAAACGTGCAGGTCTTCTCGGCGAAATGCCGGGCCAGATCGAGGATGTCGCCTTCGCGCTGACGCAGGGCCGGCAGCTCGATCGGGAATTGTGCGAGGCGGTAGTACAAGTCCTCGCGGAACTTGCCTTCGCTGACCAGCGCCGCCAGATCACGGTGCGTCGCGGCGATGATGCGCACGTCGATCTTGTGCGTGTCGTTGGAACCCAGCGGACGGATCTCGCCTTCCTGCAACACGCGCAGAATCTTCGCTTGCAGCGACAACGGCATGTCGCCGATTTCATCGAGCAGCAACGTGCCGCCATTGGCCGCGTCGAACAGCCCTGCGCGATCTCGATCGGCGCCGGTGAAGGCGCCTTTGCGGTAGCCGAACAGTTCGCTTTCCAGCAGGTTTTCCGGGAACGCCGCGCAGTTCTGCACGATGAACGCCTGGGAGCGACGCGGGCCACAATCGTGGATCGCCCGCGCCACCACCTCCTTGCCGGTGCCGGTCTCGCCACGCAACAGCACGGTGTACGGGCTGTGAAGAATCTTGCTGATCAGCGAATAGGTCTGGCGCATCGCCGCGCTTTTGCCGATCAGGCCGTAGCCGCTGATGCTCGGCACGCTGCGTGTGGTGGTGGCCGATTCGGCGGCTGGCTGACGCAGGCGTTGCAGCAGATGCAGTTGGCCGAGCACGAACGAGCCGAGCTGGCCGAGGGAATCGGCGAAACCCTGCAGGTCAGTACGCCGACGGCTGGCACACAGCAGCAAACCCTCGACCGACTTGTGCTGATTGACCAGCGGCACGCACAACAGCGACTGCCACGGCGTGCTCGCCGCCGGCAGAAAACTGGTTTCGTGCAGGCTGCCGGTCAGGTCGTCGAGGCACACCACGCGGTTCTGGCACAGGGCGAATTGCAGCAGTTGCTCACCGTTGTAATCCGCCGGCAGGCTCGCCGCCTGACGCGGTTGCAGCGCGCCGTCGAGGCACTCGGCGTTCATCCCCAGGCAGGTGTGGGTGGCGTCGAGCAGATACAGCTGCGTCAGTTCACAGCCACTCAGCTCGGCCAGGCCACGGACGAATTCACTCAGCAGCGCAGCACTGTCCGCCGCCCGCGACAGACTGGCGAACTGCGCCAGCAACGCTTCGGCATAGACCAGTGGCTGCGGCACTTGAGTGAACATCACGCCCACCTCAGGCGAACTCGCAGGTCACGCTGGAGTTGCCGTCGAGCGTGGCATGCACACGCTTGAGGCTTTCGCCGGTCGCCATCGCATCAAGCAGACGATCGGCCACCAGCGGCAGCACGTGTTGATCGAGCAGATGATCGATCAGGCGCGCGCCGCTTTCGCTTTGCGTGCAACGCTCGGACAGGTGATCGACGAGGTTCTGGCACCAGCTGAACTCCAGCTGACGACGGTTCAGGCGCTCGCCGAGACGGCCGAGTTTGATCTCGATCAGCTCGCGCAGCACCGGCCCGCCCACCGGGTAGTACGGCACCACTTTCATCCGCGCCAGCAGCGCCGGTTTGAAGTGTTTGCTGAGTACCGGGCGAATGGTTTCTTCGAGCACTTCGGCGGTCGGCCGCGCGCCGTCTTCGCAGAGTTCGCTGATCTTGTCGCTGCCAAGGTTCGAGGTCATCAGGATCAACGTGTTGCGGAAGTCGATCTCGCGACCTTCGCCGTCGTTGGCCACGCCTTTGTCGAAGATTTGGTAGAACAGGTTGAGTACATCCGGGTCAGCCTTCTCGACTTCATCGAGCAACACCACCGAATACGGCTTCTGACGCACGGCTTCGGTGAGCATGCCGCCCTCGCCGTAACCGACGTAGCCCGGTGGCGCACCAATCAGACGCGAGACGGTGTGCTTTTCCTGGAACTCGGACATGTTGATGGTGGTGATGAAGCGGTCGCCGCCGTACAGCAGGTCAGCCAGGGCCAGCGCGGTTTCGGTCTTGCCGACGCCGCTCGGGCCGACCAGCAGGAACACACCGACCGGTGCATCAGGCTTGTTCAGACCGGCAGCGGTCGCGCGCATCGAACGATCCAGCGCGTGCACGGCTTGCTCCTGACCACGGATGCGTGTGCGCAGATCGGTGGCGAAACTGGCGACCTTGGCGTTGTGCTCGCGGGCCAATTGCGCCAACGGCACACCGGTCCAGGCGCTGATCACTTCGGCGACCAGACGCGGGCACACTTCGAAGCTGACCAGGCGTTCTTTGACTTGCGCAGCGGTCAACGCGGCGTGGGTTTCATGCAATTGGGCTTCCAGCGCTTCGACGCTTTGGCCTTCTTCGACTTCGGCGACCACAGTTTCAATCACGGTGCCTTCGGCGTCTTCTTCAACGCTGAGGGTCGGCTCGACGGCTGCGGCTTCACGGGCCTTGGCCAGTTGCTGACGCAGTTCCAGCAGACGCTCGGCGAGCTCTTTCTGCTCAGTCCACAGGGATTCCAGCGCGAGCATTTCGCTTTCGGCTTCGTCCAGCCGCGCTTCCAGTGCTTCCAGCGCTTCGTGGTCGATCAGCAGACCGGCCTCGGCATCGCGGCGCAGGGCCTGACGCTGACGGCCGCCTTCAGCCAGTTCGCCACGCAGGCGCTCCAGACTTTCCGGGGCCGCAGCGAGGCTGATGCGCACGCGGGCGCACGCGGTGTCGAGGACGTCGACGGCCTTGTCCGGCAGTTGCCGACCGGCCAGGTAACGCGCGGACAATTCAGCAGCGGACACCACCGCGTCATCGCGCAGATAGATGCCGTGGCTCTTCTCGTAGACCTGAGCCAGACCACGCAGAATGGTCACCGCTTCGCTGACAGTCGGTTCGTGCAGTTGTACGGGCTGGAAGCGACGGGCCAGCGCCGGGTCTTTCTCGAAGTATTTCTTGTACTCGGCCCAGGTGGTCGCGGCGATGGTGCGCAGTTCGCCACGGGCCAAGGCCGGCTTCAACAGGTTGGCCGCATCGGAACCCCCGGCATTGCCGCCGGCGCCAATCAACGTGTGGGCTTCGTCGATGAACAGGATGATCGGTTTCGGCGAGGCTTTGACTTCGTCGATCACGCCTTTCAAACGACGCTCGAATTCACCTTTGACGCTGGCGCCGGCCTGCAACAGGCCCATGTCCAGCGACAGCAATTCAACGCCTTTGAGCACTTGTGGCACTTCACCGGCAGCGATGCGCGAGGCCAGACCTTCGACGATCGCGGTCTTGCCGACACCGGCCTCACCGACGACGATCGGGTTGTTCTTGCGCCGACGAGCGAGGATGTCGACCATCTGGCGGATCGCGCCGTCACGGCACAACACCGGGTCGAGTTTGCCGTCGCGGGCCTGTTGGGTCAGGTTGTGGGTGAAGCGCTGCAACAGCGACTCGCCTTGCGCCGCCGGTTTGCCATTGGCCGCCGGCTGCTCCTGTTGCGACAGGGCAAATTCCTTCAAACGATCGATGTTCAACTTGGCGAGCAGCGGTTGATAGCGGCTGCCGGCATAACGCATCGGGTTGCGCAGCAACGCCAGGATCAGCGCGGCGTCTTCGACCTGGGTCTGGCCCAGTTCGAGGTTGGCCACCAGCAGCGCGTCTTGCAGCCATTGCACCAGTTCCGGAGCGAATACCGGGTTGCGCGAAGCGCTGTGTTCGACCCGCGATTGCAATGCAGCGGTCAGTTCACCGGCGTCGACGTCAGCATCTTGCAGCGCGCGCGACAGCAAGCCGTTCGGGCGCTCAAGCAAGCCCAGCAGCAAGTCTTCGACGAGAATCTTGCTGCCGCCACGGGCGACGCAACGCTCGGCCGAACGTTCCAGATCACGACGGGTTTCGGCGTCCAGCGCCTGGATGAGTTGTTGCAGGTCTACGTTGATCATGGCTCACGTCCTTAATGAATTTTGCTGCCCAGGGTCACCACGCCGTCCGCTTTTTCGCGGCCCAGCCAACTGGTCCAACCGAGGCGACAGGCGTTCTGCTCACCGATGCGCAGTTCGCGGATTTCTTCCTGGCGCAGGACCAGGCGAATGTCGTAATCGAGCGGGTCACGCAAGGTGAACCGCACCAGCGCGCAGAGCGGCTGGTAGCCGAAACCGATCGGCAGGAATTCATGGAATCGCTGCCAGTCGAGTTCGGTGATGTGAATGCGGAATTTGCCGCTGCGATCGCGCACGTGCTCGCCCAGCACCAGGTCTTCGCCGAGTACGCTGTTGGCGCGGCCCAAACGATTGCGCTGCTCGTCGAGGATTTCCACGCGGCGCTCGATGCACTGCTCGATGACCAGGTCTTCGTGCTTGAAGTAGTAACGCAGCACGGCTTCGATCAGCGCCGCCGAGTGCGCCCGCAGACTGAGCAGGCCGAGGTACGGCAACAGGCGTTTCCAGTTGAGTTCCTTGGCCTTGCGGATCTCGTCGCCGCCCAGGCCGATCAGCGCAAAAAGTTGCGCCGAGAACGGATCGATCGCGCCGCTCTGGAAGCTCGCGCGGTAGCGATACTTGCGCCAGATCGGCAGCATCAGTCGTTGCAGGCGATGGTGGAACAGGTCGAGGAAATTGCGCGTCGGGTTGCCGTCCTCGCTGTCGCCCAAGGCTTGTTCGCCATAGAACGCCGGCAGCGGCGAACCGGAGCCGACCAGGCCGATCAGGTTGAAGCGCATGCGCGCGCGCATCTTGCCGTGCTCTTCGAAAAACTCGACGCGATCGACGTCGCTGCGCGGAAAGCCCAGGCTCGGGTTGGCCTGGAACTCGACCTGGTCGTACAGATCGTCTTCGCTCAGATGCGGGTGTGCCTCGCGCAGCCGGTCGATCACCAGCAGCACGGCCTGAAACAGCGAGTACTCGCGTATTACCTTGGTCAGCCCGCTTAAAGCAGGGGCTGCAGGCCCATACGTGGTGTCCATTGGTACACCTCTCCCTGTGTGCTTTTTACCCGCAGCTCATGGAATGAATTGAGACTGGCGTAAAGCGCGAAAAACTCGTTGAGAACCGAAGCGAAGACGAACAGGTCGCCTTCGCCGATATAGCCTTCCGGGTCGATGGTCAGTTCGGTGCGCAGACCGCGCACCGGCAGACCGCGATGCAGGCGGTCGACGTGATGATGCTTGATGTGCTTGAGGCCGCCGAGCAGGCGCTTGCTGACCTTCTCCGCGTGCTGGTCGTAGTAGCGCGGCAGGTCGTAGGTTTCCAGAATCACCTTCAACGCATTGACGTCGGCCAGCGACAGATAGTTAAGCGACATGTTGCTGATCAGCTTCCACAGGAAGTCACGGTTCAGCGGCGGCGCGAAACTCGGAGTGGCCGGGGTGATGTTGCGGAAACTGAGGAATTCCGGAGTCTGCTCGCTGGCCATGCAGATGTCGCCGAGCTTGAGCTTTTTCGGCAGGTTCTGGTTGGTGCACATCAGCTCGATCGACAGGGTTTCGTGGGCTTCGGTGTGGCGGATGCCGAAGCTCAGGTAAGTGTCGAGGCCGTCATGCAGCAAGGACGAACGCTGGCGGATGCTGTAATGCGGACGGCTGTTGGGCACATCGAAACTCGGGTCGTGCTCGAAGGACTCGAACGGCACGTACTCCTGATAACCGAGGCCGCCGGGTTTCCAGCCGGTCACGGTTTCCACCGAGAACACACCGCAGTTTTCCAGGTCGTATTCCGCCGGCAGCAGGAGGTACTCGTCCTGCTTGCCATCGAGACGAATCGGCAGCGCGTCGTGCTCGAACAGATTGACGATCGGCGTGCAGAACAGCTTCACGTTATCGAGCGTCGGGCGCATGCGCATGATGCCGCTCTTGCGGACGTCGAAGCGCAGTTCGAGGCCGCGCATCTGCTTGAGGGTGTCTTCCGGCAGCGCCTTGAGAATGTCCAGACCGTTGACGTCGACGAACAGGAACTTGTCCTGGAAGGCGAAATATTCCTGCAGGTAGCGATAGCCACGGAAGGTGTTCAGCGGATACGGAATCAACGCTTCTTCTTCGGCAAAGCCCACCGGTTTCACCCGGTCGCCGGGAATCTTGAACGCCATCGGCTTGCCGCTGACGCCATCAATCGGCTTGCCGGCGCCGTCGAGCGGGATCAGTTCGATGCCGTCGAGGTTGCGCAGCAGGCTCAGGTAGAGCATCTGGCTGATGTAGCGCTCACCGGCAAAGTGCAGGCGCAACTTGCTCAGCTCCAGTTCGCCGAGGTGGCCGTCAGCGCTCATTTCCAGACGCAGGCTGAGCAGCGAGCCATCGCCCTTCACCGAGTAATTCAGCGCAGCCAGATCCAGCGGCAAGACTTCGGTCGGGTAACAGGTGCGGAAACGGCAGCGCACGTCTTCGATCGGCTTGCTCTCGATCGGCGTATCGCGCTCAACCAACAGCGCCGGCCCGGAACGCTTGAGCGGATCAAACTGCAGAATGCTGAACGCCGGCAGCGGGCGCATGTAGTTCGGCCACAGCAGCTGCATCAGCGAATGGCTGAGCTCCGGCAGTTCGTCATCGAGCTTCTGGCGCAGGCGCCCGGTGAGGAATGCAAAGCCTTCGAGCAACCGCTCCACATCCGGATCCCGCCCGGCCTGCCCCAGATACGGCGCCAGCGCCGGACTACGCTCGGCGAAACGGCGACCGAGCTGACGCAGTGCGGTGAGTTCGCTTTGGTAGTAGTGGTTAAAGGACACGGGGTACCTGCCTGGTAGTGGAACTCATCAAAAAAATATCCCGCCCGGATTCGCAGTCCCGATTGTCCTGTGCATGATGCGCGGTATCCGACCTGAACTTAAGATCAGGCGTGCAGGCTAGATTTGCGTAATGGCCCATACGGATCTCAGTTCTCAAGATATACATACGGCGTATTACTGATAAAAATATTCAACCAATGGGTTTCCCATTGAGGCAATGCTATCTCGAAAGTTTTCTTATCCTTATTAAAATATATCCATACAATACCGACAGTTGATGCATTCTCTGATGCCCTCATGTCCAACGACTGAGTGTCATACAGCGGTGTACGATAAACTTCTTGCGGATTTTGCCTGTCAATAACTCTCAAATAGGCCATTCCACCGAGGGTAAGAATCTTTCCAACCCGCACGTTTTCCATAACATATCGGCCGGAAGGGCTAATTACCGTTGAGCTAGCCGGGTAATTTCGCATGGCAGACACAACAAAAAACAATGAAACAGAAAAAAACACAAATAATACAGCCACCCAGAAAGCCGCCTTCCTGTACTTATGAAATATTAAATACTTCAGGCCAGCCATTATCTTTCACCCTCACCCAATGACTCGACAACGTACGGTGTATTGCTCACAAAATAATTCATCGCATGATCCATCCAACGGCGATCATGAAAAACAAATATCTTCTCAGCCGTGAGAAAATCTATATTAGGAACACTTACCCTTCCCTCGCCTTCATTTACTTGCAGGAGCAAGAGTCGGGTTGGATACAGAGGACTACGGTAAATATACTTAGGCGCATCTTGATCTGTAACTCGCAGATAAGAAAAATCTTCGCCGAAAAATAAAGACGGAAAATCTACACGCTCAACAATATACTGCCTTGAATCACTTAACTCGATAACAGCTGGACGCCGCACAGAAAGATTATCGATAAATGAATAAAACGATAGTACCCCGAACATCAGGGTCGCTGACAAAACCAGACCTGCGATTCTGAGAGGCATCTACTCAACTACCTTGATTAAGACAGGCGGAGTTACGTCCTCATACAAAATGTCAGAATACACGGTAAAATCTCCGCCTTTTCCATACGTCGCCCGGTACTCGGCAAAATCACTGTTTTGGATCAAGTGGTAGCGTTTACCGTCTATATCCCTAAATAGAGCTTGTACGTCCTCCCCACGCATTGCAGCGGTTCTGGCCATTTCTGCTTTACCCATTGCCGCAAGGAAATTCGACCCATTGCTTGTTACTGGATCAGCTACACCGTCATAATTCCAATAACCCAGAGGCTGACTGAAACGGTTGCCCACGTCGCTGAAATCGTAACTATCATCAACGTAATACCCCAGACGATTAACCAGAAAGCTGATTTTTCCTGAGGCAATAATAATTTCACCTTCGGCAATGACCCTCATATTGAAATTTGCAAGGGCACCCCTAAGTTCATCCAACAGAAAAACATTAGCATTTGAGGTCTGAATCGAAACTGTATTGGTATACCCAAATTTCTCAGCGTCCCGTGCACTTCCAAATTTTTGCTGATAGGCACCGTCGACTTTACCTGCGAACTTCGCCGGAAAATCATTACGCATTCGAATCAGCGCGTTCGGACTATTCCATTTCAGCTTTAGTTCTTTAAATACCTTGTTGGCGCGTTCAAACTTTAGCACCCAAGCCATTTTTACGATCGAGCTTTCTATATAGGGATCGAGTGGCTCTTTTTTATGATCCTTGGTGAGTTCATCCATCCCGCCATCTTCGGTGGCCCATGGATTGCCTTTAAACCAATAGCGCATCAATCCAGCAGCAACAGGCCAGTTTATTTTGTCCATTGCCCCAGGGATGTCTGAGACTGAAAATCGACGTGCAGTTGCCGTCTGCCCAGTCTTGTTACTCGCCGGCGACAGCGTCGCAGTTACTGTTGTATTTGCCATTTCAACATCCCGGTCATTGTTACTCGTCCACCCTGCCACAGACAGCGGAGAGCCATTCTGTACATTCTCAAGCGATCGCCACCTTAGTTTGCTGTTCAATGATCAGCTCAACAGGCTCGGCGATCTCCGAATGAATCATCTTTGTCTTGCCATCGGCGCCCGTAACACCGTTCACGGTTTTTCCGGATGCCGTTTTCAATGTGTACTCGATTCCGGACAACGGTTTTCCGGTGTCCTGACAATTGATGACGAAGTGCTCATTGAACGGCCAACTGAGCTCCACCGGCAACGGCGGAACAAACGGCGCTGGCGAATGCGAATTGCCAATAATCACCGTCCCGGACCCAGCCGTAACCTTGTTGCCATGGGTCCCCACCGAATCAACCGTGGCGGCCGGTTTGCCGTTGATCAAAACGGTAGTCGCAAGATCGCCGACCAACGCACCACCACACGCCGAGGCATCGCCTTGGCGGGCGGCCGCGAGGCCGTCGAAGAACACGTCGCCGGAACCGGCGGCGATCGGGTTGGTGCCGTGGCCGGGGAGCGGGCAAGCGGTGGGGTCGGATACGCGTGCTGCGGGTTTGCCAGACATCGGGGATCTCCTTAGGTGACCTTGACTTGACCGCTGCCATCCAGGCGCGCGGAGAAACTGACCTGACGCTTGAAACCCTCGACTTCCAGCAGGCCTTCGATACTGAAGGCCAGGCGCAGTTGATCGTGGTCACGCGGCAGGGAAATGACACGCACGTTGCTCAGGCGCGGCTCGTAGGCTTCGATGAAGTTTTCGATAGCCAGGCGGGCCTGACTCAGCGAGTCGTGCAGGCTCAGGCGCATGTCATTGAGATCGGGCAACCCGTAGTCGGCCAGCGTTTGCACGCTGCCGGCCCGGGTGCTGAGCATTTTGGCCAGATGGGCAGCCACTGACGCCATGGCGCAAGCTTCAAGGCTGTTGCCCTTGCGTAGTTGTGCGTCGCCGTTGAGGCGTTCGAACAGGCTGCCGTATCCGTCCATGAGTCGCTCTTACTCTTTGTCCAGCTTGCCAACCAGCGACAGGGTGAAATCGGCACCCATGTACTTGAAGTGCGGACGCACGTTCAAGCTCACGCGGTACCAGCCCGGCTCGCCTTCTACGTCGCTGACGATCACTTGCGCAGCGCGCAGCGGACGACGGCCACGCACTTCGGCGCTCGGGTTTTCCTGGTCGGCCACGTACTGACGGATCCACTTGTTCAGTTCCAGCTCGAGGTCGGTACGCTCTTTCCACGAACCGAGTTGCTCGCGCTGCAGCACTTTCAAGTAGTGAGCCAGACGGTTGACGATCATCATGTACGGCAGTTGGGTGCCGAGCTTGTAGTTCAGCTCTGCCGCCTTGCCTTCTGCGCTGATGCCGAAGAACTTCGGCTTCTGTACCGAGCTTGCGGAGAAAAACGCCGCGTTGTCGGAGCCTTTGCGCATGGTCAGGGAGATGAAGCCTTCCTCGGCCAGTTCGTATTCACGACGGTCGGAAACCAATACTTCGGTAGGGATCTTGGTTTCGATTTCGCCCATGCTTTCGAAATGGTGCAGAGGCAGGTCTTCAACCGCGCCACCGCTCTGCGGGCCGATGATGTTCGGGCACCAGCGGAATTTGGCGAAGCTGTCGGTCAGCTTGGTGCCGAAGGCGTAAGCGGTGTTGCCCCACAGGTAATGCTCATGGCTGTTGGCAACGGTTTCCTTGTACACGAACGATTTCACCGGGTTTTCTTCCGGATCGTACGGGTTGCGCAGCAGGAAACGTGGCACGGTCAGGCCAACGTAGCGCGAGTCTTCCGAAGTACGGAAGCTCTGCCATTTGGCGAATTGCGGGCCTTCGAAGTGGTCTTTCAGATCTTTCAGATCCGGCAGGCCGGTGAAGCTTTCCAGACCGAAGAATTTCGGCCCGGCGGCAGCGATGAACGGCGCGTGGGACATGCAAGAAACGCTGGCCACGTACTGCATCAGCTTGACGTCTGGCGAGCTTGGCGACATGTAGTAGTTGGCGATGATCGCGCCCACCGGCTGACCACCGAACTGGCCGTATTCAGCGGTGTAGATGTGCTTGTACAGGCCCGACTGCATGACTTCCGGCGAATCTTCGAAATCGTCCAGCAGGTCTTCTTTGGAGACGTTGAGGATTTCGATCTTGATGTTTTCGCGGAAGTTGGTGCGGTCGACCAGCAACTGCAGACCACGCCACGACGATTCCAGCGCCTGGAAATCCGGGTGGTGCAGGATCTCGTCCATCTGACGGCTGAGCTTGGCATCGATCTCGGCGATCATGCGGTCAACCATGGCTTTCTTGACCGGCTCACCGTTGTTCTGCGGCTTGAGCAGCTCTTCGATGAACGCCGACACGCCACGCTTGGCGATGTCGTAGGCTTCGTCGTCCGGGGTCAGACGGGTTTCGGCGATGATGCTGTCGAGAATGCTGTATTCGCCGCTGGCGGCGCTCTTCTCTTGTGCTGCGCTAGTGCTCATTGTGTTGGCTTCCTTGGCTACTGGAGTCTCAGGCGTCCGGGGCTGCGGCGTTCAGGCCCAGCTCACCGAGTACGCGACCGCGGGATTCGTCGTCGGCGAGCACGCCTTCGATCGCTTTACGGAACGCAGGTGCGTTACCCAGCGGGCCTTTGAGGGCCACCAGCGCATCGCGCAGTTCCATCAGTTTTTTCAGCTCAGGCACTTGCTCGACCAGGCTGGCCGGGTTGAAGTCCTTCATCGAATTGACGCGCAATTGCACGGCCAGCTCTTCAGCCTCGCCATCTTCCTGCAGACGGTTCGGCACGCTCAGCGTCAGACCCAGCTCTTGCTTGGCCAACACTTCGTCGAAGGTCATCTTGTCGATGCTGATCGGCTTGCGATCTTCGATTTTGCGATCGTCCTTGCGGTGGGTGTAGTCACCGATTGCCAGCAGCTTCAGCGGCAGTTCAATCTCTTCCTGAGCTCCGCCGGTGGCGGGTTTGAAGGTGACGTTGATGCGTTCCTTGGGGGCTACCGAGCCTTCTTTGGCCATGGCTTTTCTCCTTGCGGTTGTGGCCCTGGGGCCTATTCGAGTACCACTTCGAGGTCGAGGTGGCACAGCCTGCGATAAATCTCTTCCTTGCTTTCACGTACGGCGTGGTTCTGCGGCAACAACTCGCAGCAACTGTGCAGCAGGTGCAGCACTTGCAATGCAAGATCGGGCTCCCAGGCGTGCAGGCCTGAGTCCTGTAATGTCTGATCGAGGGTTTCGAGCTGGTTCTTGGCCAGTTCGTATTTCTTGGCCAGGAAACACAGCCGCGCGAGGGTGAACTGCCAGAAGAAGCGTTCACGGCCACCGTGGGCCGATTGCAGACCCTGCTTGAGAATCTGCACGGCCGGCTTCAAACCTTCCTTGCGCAGAATCGGCTGGACTTCCTCGAGGGCTTTTTCCCAGGCCGGCTGGGTTTCGACGTTCTCGCTTTCGACCTTGCGCGGCGCGCTGGCGCTTTGCAGATGCGGCATGACGTTGGCGGCGATCCACGCCCGAGTGGACGGATCGGCAAACGGCGCGCCGTCATGGAAGCGCAACTCGATGATGCCCGGCAGGCGCTGAATCAAAAGCGCGAAGTGGATTTCCACTTCGCGCATGGCCAGCTCGGCGTTGAGGTTCTGGAGACATTCCCAGACCATCCTCTGGCCATCGAACCAGAACGGCGCCTTCGCCAGGCTCGCCTCCAGTTCCACCAGCAGGTCGGCGTATTTGCCCTGATCGAAACGGTCCTGATAGAGCTTGAGTTTTTCCAGCGGCAGGCCGCGCAGCACGGTGATCTGCTCGGCGTTGCGCTCGGGCACCGCGTCGATGGTCATCCACAGCAGCGTGCGATTGAGGCGCAGGGCACGCAGGTCAGTAGCCTTCTGCTTGAGCCACCAGGCACACAACGGCCGGGCGCTTTCCTGCTGGGCACGCAGGGCTTTGTGCGCATCGCGTTCGTTGTCGATCGGCGCGCCGGGGGTGAGCAGCTGGGTCGCGGCCTGCTTGACCTGCGCCACCGCCGCGCCCACCACGCCGGGGGCCGGCTGGTTGTCGGCGGCACGCTGGATCATGGTTTTCAGGCGGCGGGAGATCGGCAATAACAGCGGCGCGTCATCGCCCAGATGTTCAGTGCACGCGGCCTCAAGGCCGGCCAGGTGCTCGGAGAGCTGCCGGAACATCGGCAACTGCTCTTTGATCGCAATGTTTTCGGTGATGACCTGCTCGAGACGCGGCACCAGCCAGCCGATCGCGGCGGCACGGGTGCGGGGTTTGAGCGGGTGAACGTCGGCCCAGTTGTTTTCCGACAGATGGTGCAGCAGACCGAGGCCGGCGAGCAGCCCGGGGAAGGATTCGCGCTGGTACAGCGACCAGGTCAGCCAGGCGCCGACCCGCAGATCCTTGGATTGGGTACGCAGCAGATTTTCGCTGTTTTCGCGGATTTTCAGCCAGTCGATCTGCCCGCTTTCGTGCATCGACGAAGCCTTGGCCAGCTCACTTTCCAGCGCCTCGAACTCGCTCGAAAAACGAACGTCTTCGCCCGCGAAATTCTCTTTGGAAACAGAGACTTTTGCGAGTTCGAGGTAATGGGCGGAAAGTTTGCTTGAGTAGGACATCCATGGCCTTTATTAAGGATTACAGTCATGCGCGCGAATGGAGTTTCAGCAACGCGGGACAGTATCGAAGAGCAGTTCAGCGACTCATCCAATTGAGATGTGCTCTTTCAAGTGGGCGCATCGTAATCACTATGATGGCCACTAGCAAGCATCTGATTAAACAACAAGACGAACTGTTCATTGAGGTCTGTAGGAGATCGCCCTATATGTCGCAGGGGTTTCCCTGATGCCGTTTATTGATCAGCGCATTTTCCCGGCTCCCGCCAAACCATTGTCCCAGAGCCTCGGCCGCAGCCGGGCGAGTTTACCTGACGCCCGCACCCTCGAGCGGCGTGCAGCATGCCAAATTCAAAAAAAAATAGAAGTAGGACACTTCCGAAAATGATCGGGTTCCATCGAGAAGTTGCAGCGACAACGATCAATGCAAAAAGTGCCACTATAATGATGGCATTTCATTATTCTGAAACTTTACTTCCCCGGCAAATACTGGCACTTCGATAGTTATCGAAGCCGCGTCCTACAGACACTTCTCGCATCCCAACCAAGACTTCCACACCGGAATACTCTGACAAATTTCAGGGATACTTCTTACATCAATTAGTTTGCCGCGCCGCTAGCTTGCCCTGGCAACTTTTCATGCGCGGCGATCAGGGAGGACGGTATCGCGCTTTGACTCACTTTGCTTAAGGACAAGCCCATGTTCGGCAAAGGCCACTGCGCGCCATTCTCACTGCACATCCCGACCATTCGTCACGACTTCAAGGTGCTCGCGTTCACTGGCACCGAAGCCATCAGTCAGCTGTACGCATTTCGCATCGAGCTGGTGAGCGAGCACGCAGATTTCGATCTGGAAAGCTTGCTCAGCCAACCTGCGTTTCTGCAGTTCGGATCAGCGGGCGAAGGCATTCACGGGCGGATCGAAAACGTCATGCTCGGCGAATCAGGCAAGCGCCTGACCCGTTATGAACTGACACTGGTACCGGCGCTGCATTATCTGCAACTGAGCCACGACCAGCGGATTTTCCAGCAACTGACCGTGCCGCAGATCATCGCGCAAGTGCTCAAAGGGCATGGCATCCAGGCCGATGACTTCACGTTCAATGTCGCCGCCGGTGGGCCTCGTGAGTACTGCACGCAGTACGGCGAAAGCGACTTCCTGTTCATCCAGCGCCTGTGCGCCGAAGAGGGTATCGCCTGGCACCATCAACATTCGCTCGACGGGCACTTGCTGGTGTTCAGCGACAGCCCGGTGTTCGCACCCAAATTGGGTACGACAGCCTTTCGGGTTGATAGCGGCATGGTTGCCGAACACCCGGTGGTCAACCACCTGAGCATGGGCTTCAACACCCGTACCAGCACCGTCACCCGCCGTGACTATGACCTCAAGCGGCCAAGCCTGCTGCTGGAAAGCCGCTTCACCGCAGAGTTCACGCCGGCTCTGGAGGACTATCGCTATCCACTGTTGCTGAAGTCCGAAAAGCACGGCAAACACCTGGCGCGTCAGGCCTTGGAGCGCCATCGCAGCGACTATCAATGGATTGAAGGCAAAAGCGATCAGGCGATTTTGCGCAGCGGTCACCTGTTCGAGCTGAGCGAACATCCCAGGGCCGAGTGCAACGAGTTGTGGCTGTTGGTCAGTCTCAGTCACGAAGGCAAGCAACCGGCAGTGCTCGAAGAGGCTTTCAGCAGCGAGGCGAAACCTGCCGATGGTTTTTCCCAGGGCTATCGCAATACCTTCAGGGCCATTCCCGCAGAAGTGGTTTTCCGCCCGCCTTTGCCCGCGCCAAGACCCTTGCTGGTCTGCCAGACCGCGCGCGTTACCGGGCCTCCCGGAGAAGAGATCTTCTGCGATGAGTACGGCAGGGTTCGTGTCGAGTTTCCCTGGGATCGCGCTGAACGCAACAGCGAAAAAAGCAGCTGCTGGTTACGCGTAGCTTCCAGTTGGGCAGGTGACGGATTCGGTGCGGTGACCATTCCCCGGGTCGACATGGAAGTGGTCGTGACCTTCCAGGAAGGCGACCCGGACCAACCGCTGATTACCGGCTGCATCGCCAACAAGGTCAATGCCGTCGCCCATCCCTTGCCGGCGAGTAAAACCCGCACGGTATTACGCAGCCAGAGCTCACCGCGCAATGGCGGCTACAACGAACTGTCGATCGAGGATCGCGCCGGGCAGGAGAAGATCTACCTGCGCGCGCAGCGCGACCTCGAGCAACTGATCCTCAACGACAGCCGCAGCCTGATCACTCGCGACCGCCATGAGCATGTCGGCAATGACAGCACCAGTCTCATCGAGGGCAAGGATTCGCGCACTCATCAAGGACTGCGAAGCACAGTAATCAACGCCGACGACTTGTTGCAGGTCAGCGGCACCAGCAGCCAGACCCTGGGCGCTCTGGTGATCCAGGCCGGCCAGCAGGCGCATGTCACGGCAAGCAACGTGGTGATCGATGCCGGCATGAGCCTGACGCTGTCAGCGGGCGGTCATCACATCGTGATCAATGCCGGCGGGATTTTCAGCAGCGTGCCCATCGTTCAGGGCGGCGCGCCACTGCCGGGTCTCGCACCGCTACAAACGCTGCAAGTTGAGGCCGGCCTGCCAGCTGCGATCAACGCCACGCCGCTGTCGATCGTCAACAGTGCCCGCCAGCAGGCAGCGGATTTTTGCCCGCTGTGCGAAGCCTGCGCAGCGGGTCTGTGCGAGCTGGGAGAAGTCGCATGAGCCCGGTCGAACAATGGTTGCACGCTCAGTCCCGCGCCGGCTGCGAACTGTATCTGATGCTCGACACCGACGGCCAAAGCGCAGAGCACGCTGCGTTGACCCGCGACCTCGGCACCGAGCGGTTTCGTCCGCTCTACAGCGGCACGCCGGCCGAGTCGCTGGTGCCGAGCGGCCCGCTGCTGTTGCAAATCGATACGGCGCAGCATCCCGCCATCCAGACCTTGCTCGCCACGCCCGAGCGCAATTGGGGCTGGCTGGCCAGTGCCCGTCACGTCGAACTTGATCTGCTGGCGGCGCATTGGCGCGAGCGCCTGATAACCGGCGAACGCCCGAATCAGGCGGTGTACCGCGTGCATGACAACCGGGTTCTGGGACGTGCGCTGGCGCACCTGCAACCCGAGCACCGCGCGGCGTTTCTCGGGCCATTCAACAGCGTCTGCTATTGGCACGCAGAGCGATGGAACGCGATCGACAACCCGGACCCCGGCCACCATCCGCTGCCGATGGATCCGCCGTGGCTGCACACGCCGACCCCGGAGCTGATCTACGCCAACGTGCTGTTCGACAACACCCGCCGTTACCTGGTCGGCGAACACACCGAAGCAATGGCCACGCTGGCCGAACAGCTCGACGTCGATGAGTGGCTGTGGGGCCTGATTCAACTGACGCACTTGTGGGGCTGGCAACAACCGGAGCAAGTGCATTTCTTGCTGACCCGCAGTTTGCAGTTACCGGGATATCGGCCAGGCAAATCATGGCTGCCCAAACCCGGTGAAGATCCGGCGATGCATTTTGAGCGGGTATATCAGGAAGCGTTGTATTGGCAGGGAGAGGTAGGTCGATGAGGCACTTGAAACGAGGGTTGATGCTGAGTGGTTGCCTGGGATTGCTGGTGGGTTGTACGACGGTGAAGACCCCGAACACCTTTATGTTTGTTCCGGATTTTCCACCTGGATTCAAGTACGACCTGACGGCCACCTATGTTCCGGCCAAGGGCCAAACATGCACCGTGCCTGGCGGGAGAAACACTCAGCTGGGATTCAACAAAACCAATATGAAGTACGAAGGGACTTCCGAGATCCCGCTTTACAGAACCGTAAGCGAATGTCCTCTGGCGCTGAATTACATCGAGATCAAGGTCATCGGTATTTATGGTTCAGGGCGAAGCAACTTCAGTTATGACTACGCCTCGATTGCTGTACGCCCGGAGCTGTTGGAACGACAGATGGGGACTTTCAGTGAGGACGGCAAGGGTGAGTTTTATGGTGAATGCAGGTGGTCATTCCGCACCGTCGGTCCACATCGTTCCCTGATCAAACTGCTGACCTGCAAAAACTTGGATGCACAGGGCAACGTGCTGCGAACGAGACCTTCCACGGCGTACACATTGACTCAACTTGAGGGCAAAACGGTGACGCTGAAGGTCAGGCTGGCAAGTGAAGAACTTCCAGCCATCGGCGATACCTGGATCAAAGTACCCCGCGGCTGGAAGCGCTGTATGGGTGACAACTTCGAGGATAAATACGCCTTTTGCTACGGCAACGACAAAGATTTCAGCACTTTCAAAATGGTCGATGGGCGGGTTTGCACCATCTATCCGGGATGCACGGAGCAAGGGTCACCATGAACATTGAGACTCTCTCGGCGACCGATTTGCGCTTCATGCAGGGCGACATACATGCCTGCCCTAAACGCGGCCATCGTACCAGCTTCCAGCTAGTGGACGAGTTCGGCGACGGTAAGCCATACGCTGGTCTGTCTTACGAAGTGATTGATTACGAAGACACGGTCCATAGCGGAAAACTTGATGCGACTGGATCTGCAAAGATCGACGATCATTATTGCGGTCCACTAGTACTCAAATTGAAGAGCCGCTATCAAGGCAGCGAAAAATCTTACACATTTTTGCAAAAGCGCCCCCACTATCCCCTCCCCATCACCGAACTCCAGGTCCGCGCCGAAAAAACCCGCTTCTTCCACAAAACAGGCACTCGCACCCAGGCCAACCCCGCCAAGGACCTGCCCGAAACCGACGCGTACTGTCAGGTCGAAGTCAGTGAACTGGTAAAGCACATCGCCCACCTGCCGCCGCTGGCTGCTCGTCGCGACCCTCCGAAAAGGGCGGCACACAAGCTCATGCGATCGGCGGCGAAGTCCAGAGACTTCACGCTCGTCGATAAAACCGCCGCGGATGGCGGACTGCACGCAATCCTGAGTCCGGCGGAGATGGCCACCGTCGAGTTGGGGTTTTCCCCGCCGCCGCCCAAGGGCGTCGCACTGCTGCCGAACAAACACCATGTGCTGGAAGTACGGCCGATGAGAGCGCTACGGCCAATGCTGTCGACAGGCGAAGCGTTCTGCGCGCTTAACCTTTATCAGCTGTCGGTGATGGCGACGCTGAGCTACACCGATTTCGGGCAGGAACCCAACACTCAACCGGTGCAGACCGACACGGTAAGCTTTCCGCTACAGCCCAGCAGCGGCAACTGGTTCGGCCACGCGCTGCCGCAGTTCGACGAGTTGTGGAAGGTCGATGACTCGCAAACGCAGAAATACTACCCACTGTACGAAGACGTACCGTATTCGAAACGCCTGGAAGTGGTGCCGTTTGACCCGAATCTTTACCCCGAAGTGAATGACCCCGCGTTAGGGAATCAACAAGAACACCCCGCCAGACTGCATTTTTTCGATGATCGCAAACAGGTCGAAAGCACGGACACTCAGGCTTTCATCTGCCACCACGACGAACTGATCCTGATCAGCGTGCGGGGTACCAGTGAATTCTGGCCCGACGGCTTGCGTGACGGGGATGCCTATCAGGTTCTCTTTGCCGAAGGCGAAGGCAAAGTGCACCGCGGTTTCTACGGTGGCGCTTTGGCGGCTTATCCATTTATCGTGACTTATCTGGAAAAATTCTACAGCGGGCAAAAGCTGCTGATCACGGGTCACAGTCTGGGCGGTGCAGTTGCACTGATCCTGTCCGAGATGCTGAGACGCAACCTGGAGTTCTCCCCGCAAATCGTGCTCTACACCTACGGCGCCCCCCGCGCTGGTGACACCACGTTCATCGAAAGCGCCAAAGCATTGGCCCACCACCGCATCGTCAATCAGAACGACCCGGTTCCGAGCGTTCCCGCCACATGGATGAATACTTTCGCCAAGCCTGGGCCGATGTACGCAACCAACGCCGTGGTGCTGGGCTTCAACCCGGTCGCCGGCCTCGGCCTGCTGATCTGGGGAATCATCAATTTCTTTGGCGACGACTATGGGCATCACGGTGCTTTGCGCCATTTCATGCCCGTTGAGTTCGACAAGGACCACCGATCCTCCCTTCTCTGGGAGCCGGGTTGCAGCACGATCGTCGATCACGGCTGCGCCAAGGCCCTGCGCGCTACCAACGGCTTGCCCGAACGCGGATCGTTTCTGCGGCAGTTGTTCGACCGGGGTCACCACTCAATGGTCGGCAGCTACATCCCCGGCTGCTGGGCCAGCTTGCGCCGATGGCAGGAAGCACTGCAGCTCAAGCGTTCGCTGGTGACCAATCGCGAATTCGAGTGGATCAGCAGCGCCCTGGAGAATATTCAGCAACAGCTGCGGGCCGTTAAGCGCGATCTGCAAAATAACCACCGTTCTTACGTGCGAGAGCAGGAGCGCGCGCACAAGACGCTGATGCTCAATCAGGAAATAGACAAGATCAGCATGACCAAGGCCCGCCTGACAGCGCTGCGCAGTCAACGGGTCACCGAGGTCGACGTTTACGGCAGCTATGCCGACCAGCCCGAATGGGTCGAGGAAAGTCTGCTGCGCTGGAACGCCCACCCTGAAAACCTGGTTCAGGAGCAACTGGCGATGATTCCGCCAGCCGCTGAAGACCACGACGCCGCTATCGCCGCGATGACCGGTGGGCATGCGGTTGGCGCGCCGTTTCAGCTGGATATTGATTCGTTCATTTAACTTAATCAGTCAACAAGGAAGTACCGATGCTCTCGTTATCCCCCAAGTTAAACTTCGCCACTGCAACGCACTCGATCCGCGCTTTGTTATTGGCCAGCTTCATAATATTTGGAACTGGATGCAACTCGTTCTCCAGTTCGGCAACACTGAACATGGACATCCCTGCGAATTTTAGCGTCACCGCCGAAGCGTACTATCAGCCGTTTTCCCCATATTACTGTTACGCGCCAGAAAACTACGCAAGAGACCCCAACCTTGGAGTCAAAAAATTTAAACAACCTTGGCAACCCACTGCGCAGACCGCCAAGTTCAACGTCAAATTACTTCCCAGCATTGGGGGCTGTCTCACGCTCCTCAGCGAAATCAAGATCTGGATCATGGACATGACTGAGGATCCAGAGAAACTTGGCTTAAGCGCCGTCTGGATACATATTAATGACCTGGCAGATGAACCACTGGACGAGCATGGGTCGAACGAGAACATGCTTTCAGTCGAGTGTAAATATGCGGACTCCCGGTTAAGTAAAGTCTTCAAATATGAATTGGTATGCAAAGGGCGGAGTACGAACGATGAAATTTTGGGCAGGCTACGAATTGAGCAATTCCAGGATAAGCCATTGCGATTAACAGTTCGGATGACCGAGTAGTCGGCGTGCTGCCCGACGCTTAAGTCCCAATGACTGCCGCAAGCTGGCTAGGCAGCTTGGTCATGTCCGCTATCAAACGCAGTCTGAGCGCGAAGGACTGGGGCACAATGATCAAAGGTCACGGCGAAATCCTCGATTGGATGGACTCGATATGCTTCGCGGCACCGCTCTTCTTTCACCTGACGCGTTACTTCTTCTCCGTCTGATCTAGACGAATGCTCCAACCACAAAAAATGGGCACCCGACCGCAATCGGTGTGCCCATTTCTCATTTGCGGTTCTCCCCGTCATTCAGGGGAGTACGCCGCCATCAAGGATTGACGCTGTCTTTCAACGATTTGCCTGGCTTGAATGCCACAGTGTTGCTGGCCTTGATCTTGACCGGTTCGCCGGTCTGCGGGTTTTTGCCGGTGCGGGCGCCGCGGTGGCGTTGCAGGAAGGTGCCGAAGCCGACCAGCGTCACGCTGTCCTTGCGGTGCAGGGCGCCGGTGATTTCTTCGAGGACGGCGTTGAGGACGCGATTGGCCTGTTCTTTGGTCAGGTCTGCCTTTTCGGCGATTGCAGCGGCGAGTTCTGGTTTACGCATTAGTGAAGCCCCTTTGACGGTTTTTTGTTGTTATGTCCGTGCTGTTCTCGTTGGAACAGCGCCCAAGGCGCCGCAGGCTCTACTCTGCGGCAGACGGGAGTGAGAATGGCACGCCGCCAACGGCGGCGCCAGTCTCCCCAAGACCTTTGTCGGGGCAAAAGAGCGGTGTTTGCGACAGAACGACCGGCATTTACGCCAGCAGCGGCGGCAGCTGTTTGTTCAGGGCCAGTTTTTCCATGACTGCCCCGCCGGTCAGGGCGTAACCGAGCAACTGACCGTCGGCACCGTGGCACAGCGCTTTGACGTCGGCGCCCTGCCCTTCGACGCTCCAAATGCCTTCGCTGCCCCGTGGCGGCGGCGAAACCACCAGCGGGCACACCGGGGTTTTCACGGTGATCGGCATCGGCCCGTAGCTGACCGCAGTCGGGTTTCCAGCGAGGGTTTGCGCCAATGCGCGTGCGCAGCTCATCAGCGGCATCACGTAGAGCAGATTGAGCCCATCGACTTCAGCGCAGTCGCCCAGAGCGTAGATGTTGGCGTGGGAGGTTTTCAGGTAACGATCGACCATCACGCCGCGATTAACCTGCACGCCGGCAGCCGCCGCCAGATCGATGCGCGGGCGCAGGCCGATCGCCGAGACTACTACATCGCACGGGATGATCTGACCGTCGGACAGGTGCGCTTCCATACCATCGGCGACTTTCTCCAGCCGGGTCAGCACCGGGCCGAGGTGAAACTTCGCCCCGATACTTTCCAGCCCGGCCTGCACGGCCGCCGCAGCGGCGGGATGCAAGAGCATCGGCATGACCTGTTCGCACGGCGCGACCAGTTGCACTTCGTAGCCGCCGAGAATCAGGTCATTGGCGAATTCGCAGCCGATCAGCCCGGCGCCGAGCACCAAGACCCGACGCTTGCCCGCCGCTGCGGCACGGAAGCGCGCGTAGTCTTCGAGATCGTTGATCGGAAATACCAGTTCCGCGCCGTCGCCTTCAATCGGCACGCGCACGGTTTCCGCGCCCCAGGCCAGAATCAGGTCGCGATAGGGCACGGCTTCTTCACCGATCCACAAGCGTTTGTGGCCAGCGTCGATACCGCTGATGCGCGTGTGGGTGCGCACTTCGGCCTTCAACTGCTCGGCCATGGCGCCGGGTTCAGCCATGCTCAGGCCATCGGCGTCCTTGTTCTTGCCGAAACCGGTGGAGAGCATCGGCTTGGAGTAAGAGCGGCCGTCATCGGCGGTGATCAGCAGCAGCGGGGTTTCGCTGTCGAGCTTGCGAAACTCGCGGGCCAGGTTGTAGCCCGCAAGCCCGGTGCCGATGATGACGACTGGTGCGCTCATGCCTTACTCCTCTGATTTGCTTAGTTGATTTCGATCATTTCGAAGTCCATTTTGCCGACGCCGCAGTCGGGGCACAGCCAGTCTGCCGGTACGTCTTCCCAGCGGGTGCCCGGCGCGATGCCGTCATCCGGCCAGCCATCGGCTTCGTTATAGATCAGGCCACAGACGATACATTGCCACTTCTTCATTCAGGTACTTCCTCAGGGTTCAGGCGTAGTGCCGGCGCGGACGGTCGATGGGTGCTGCGTTGCCATCCGGCTCAGGGCGTTTTGTACTGAGGGTGCCGCGCAGATGCAAGCCTGTTCGGCGCAACGGCGGCCGGCGCCGCTCAATCCTGTCGCCCGCCATGGTAAGCTCGCCGCCTCATTTGCGGCCAATAATGACTCATTGTGCAACATTCAAATGCCTGCCCCGCCCCGCTCTGGCTGACCCAAGACCGCCTGACGCCCCGCCCCGATCCGTTGACCCTCGACTGGTTGTTCGACGAAGGCTCGCTGACCCGCCGTTTGACCCGTTTGTCCGAGGACGGCTTCAGCGTGTCGCCGCTGTTCGAAGGCTGGGACACCTTGCGCGCTGATGAATGCGCGGCACTGGATCTGGCCGAGGGCAGCGAAGGCTGGGTGCGCGAGGTGTATTTGCGCGGCCACGGCGAGGCCTGGGTGTTTGCCCGCAGCGTTGCCTCGCGGGCGGCCCTGCAAGGTGATGGTTTGCACATGGATGAACTGGGTAGCCGCTCGCTGGGCGAATTGCTGTTTTGCGATCGGGCATTTCAGCGCCGCGTGATTGAAGTCTGCCTCTACCCTGAACAATGGTTGCCGCCAGCGGTGCAAGCTCCTGAGCTGTGGGGCCGGCGTTCGCGTTTCGATCGTGGCGGGCTGAGCGTGCTGGTCGCGGAAATCTTCCTGCCGAGCCTGTGGGACGTCGCCCGCGCCCATCCGGAGAACTGCTGATGTATCAGAGCCTGCTCAAGTCCCTCAACCGTCTGAACCCGCGCGCCTGGGATTTCGTTCAGTTGACGCGCATGGACAAGCCGATCGGCATTTACCTGCTGCTGTGGCCGACGCTGTGGGCGTTGTGGATTGCCGGCAAGGGTTCGCCGTCGCTGGCCAACATCGTCATCTTTGTCCTCGGCGTGGTGTTGACCCGTGCCGGCGGCTGCGTAATCAACGACTGGGCTGACCGCAAGGTCGACGGCCACGTCAAACGCACCGCGCAACGGCCGCTTGCTGCTGGCCGGATCAGCTCGAAGGAAGCCCTGGTGTTCTTTGCCGTGCTGATGGGCATCAGTTTTCTGCTGGTGCTGTGCACCAACGCACCGACGATCTGGCTGTCGCTGGGCGGTCTGGCGCTGGCATTCACGTATCCGTTCATGAAGCGCTACACCTACTACCCGCAAGTGGTGCTGGGGGCGGCGTTTTCCTGGGGCATGCCAATGGCCTTTACCGCTGAGACCGGCGAGTTGCCAGCAGCGGCGTGGTTGCTGTGGATCGCCAATCTGCTGTGGACGGTGGGTTATGACACTTATTACGCAATGACCGATCGCGATGACGACCTGAAGATCGGCGTGAAATCCACGGCGATTCTGTTTGGCGAGGCGGATCGGGTGATCATCCTCAGCTTGCAGGCGCTGTCATTGGGCTGTCTGATCCTGGCCGGGTCGAAGTTCGAGCTGGGGATCTGGTTCCACCTCGGCTTGCTGGTGGCTGCCGGGTGTTATGCGTGGGAGTTCTGGTACACGCGCAGCAAGGACCGTATGCGTTGCTTCCAGGCCTTCTTGCACAACCATTGGGCAGGGTTGGCGATATTTGTCGGGATCGTGCTGGATTACGCACTGCGCTGACTGAAAAGATCGCAGCCTGCGGCAGCTCCTACAGGTCGTACACATTCCAGTGTAGGAGCTGCCGAAGGCTGCGATCTTTTGCGTTATTTGGCCTTGGCGACTTTCCAGGCGCCGTCCATTTTGCCGTCGCCGGTCATGTCGCCGGCCTTCTTGTCCATCACAAAGGTGTACAGCGGCATGCCCTGGTAGGCCCACTGCTTGCTGCCATCATCACGAGTGATTACCGTCCAGTCCCCCATCGACTTGTCATTCGCTGTCGCCATTAGCGGCGGCCAGTTTGCCGCGCACTTGTCATTGCACGCGGACTTGCCAGCGGAGTCCTTGGCAAAGGTGTACAGGGTCATGCCCTTTTGATCGGTGTACATGCCGTCCTTTTCCATCGCCGGATCGGCCGCCATGGCCAGCCCCGGCAATGTCAGGGCGGCAGCCATCAGCAGGGCTTTGAACGAAGCAGTCATCTGAGTCATGGAAACCTTCTTTTGTGGTTGTCAGGATTCGGACTTAGAGCTTAGTCGAGGATGGGTGCAAATGTTGCGCGCCTGAAATACTGTCACACGACTGCAATAATTCCGTTATCTAATGCGGCGCAAGACAGTTAAATGACAAGAGGATTAAGGCATGGTTGGCAGGAGCATTCTGATCGTCGACGACGAAGCGCCCATTCGCGAGATGATCGCCGTGGCGTTGGAAATGGCCGGCTATGACTGCCTCGAGGCAGAGAACTCGCAGCAGGCTCACGCCATCATTGTCGACCGCAAACCGGACCTGATCCTGCTCGACTGGATGCTGCCCGGTACCTCGGGCATCGAACTGGCCCGGCGCCTCAAGCGTGACGAGCTGACCGGGGACATCCCGATCATCATGCTCACCGCCAAGGGCGAAGAGGACAACAAGATCCAGGGCCTGGAAGTCGGCGCCGACGACTACATCACCAAACCGTTTTCCCCGCGTGAACTGGTCGCCCGCCTCAAGGCTGTGCTGCGCCGCGCCGGACCGACCGATGGCGAAGCGCCGATCGAAGTCGGCGGCCTGCTGCTCGACCCGATCAGCCATCGCGTGACCATCGACGGCAAACCCGCCGAGATGGGCCCGACCGAATACCGCCTGCTGCAATTCTTCATGACCCATCAGGAACGCGCCTACACCCGTGGCCAGTTGCTCGACCAGGTCTGGGGCGGCAACGTCTATGTCGAAGAACGCACCGTCGACGTGCACATCCGCCGCCTGCGCAAGGCCCTCGGCGACGCTTACGAAAATCTGGTACAAACCGTGCGCGGCACCGGTTATCGGTTCTCTACAAAGGCCTGATCCGCCCGCCAGACTCGCTGACAAGGACCGTATCGACTGTGAATCAAAACTGGCATGGCACCCTGATTCGCCACATGCTGTTGCTGGTCACCGCCTGCCTGGTGATCGGTCTGATCACCGGCTATTACGGCTGGAGCCTCGCGGCGGGTCTGGGGCTTTATCTGGCCTGGACGCTCAAGCAATTGCTGCGTCTGCACGAATGGCTGCGCCAGCATCAACCCGACGAAGCGCCGCCCGATGGCTATGGCCTGTGGGGCGAGGTGTTCGACAGCATCTACCACCTGCAACGCCGCGACCAACGGGTGCGCGGACGTCTGCAAGCGGTGATCGACCGGGTGCAGGAGTCCACCGCCGCGCTGAAAGACGCGGTCATCATGCTCGACAGCGACGGCAACCTCGAATGGTGGAACCGCGCCGCCGAAACCCTGCTCGGCCTGAAGACTCCGCAGGACAGCGGCCAACCGGTGACCAACCTGGTGCGCCATCCGCGCTTCAAGGAATACTTCGAGCAGGACAGCTTCGCCGAGCCATTGGAAATCCCTTCGCCGACCAACGATCGCGTGCGCATTCAGCTGTACCTGACCCGCTACGGCAACAATGAACACCTGATGCTGGTCCGCGACGTGACGCGCATTCATCAGCTGGAACAGATGCGCAAGGACTTCATCGCCAACGTCTCCCACGAACTGCGTACACCGTTGACGGTGATCTGCGGCTATCTGGAAACCCTGCTCGACAATGTCGAGGAAGTGAACCCGCGCTGGAGCCGAGCCCTGCAACAGATGCAGCAACAGGGCGGGCGCATGCAGACACTGCTCAACGACCTGTTGCTGCTGGCCAAGCTGGAAGCCACCGACTATCCGTCGGACAACCAGCCAGTGCAGATCGACACACTGCTGCAATCGATCACCAGCGATGCGCAGCAGTTGTCCGGGGCGAAGAACCAGCGCATCAGCCTCGAGGCCAATGCCGGGGTGCTGCTCAAGGGCAGCGAGGCCGAGCTGCGCAGTGCGTTCTCCAATCTGGTGTTCAACGCGGTCAAGTACACCCCCGCCGAGGGCAACATCCGCATTCGCTGGTGGGGCGACGAGCAAGGTGCGCACCTGAGCGTGCAGGATTCCGGCATCGGCATCGACAGCAAACACTTGCCGCGCCTGACTGAACGTTTCTACCGCGTCGATTCCAGCCGCAACTCCAACACCGGCGGCACCGGCCTGGGCCTGGCCATCGTCAAGCACGTGCTGCTGCGCCACCGCGCGCGCATGGAGATCAGCAGCGTGCCCGGCCACGGCAGCACGTTCACCTGCCATTTCGCCCCGGCCCAGGTGGCCAGCGCACGGCCGATCAGCGCCACCGAGTGATGCCGCCCGGCACACGCCACTAGGCAATCGCACGGTCAGCCGCTACATTGGCTGACTTGTGCCTGCCTTTCAGGCGCTGTTTCTCCCTACTTTCGAATCACACGGAACCCGCAAAACTCCATCATGGACCCTTCCCCTGGCTTGTCCCTCGCGACCATTTTTGCCGACTTCGGCATGATCCTTTTTGCTCTGATCCTGGTGTTGCTCAACGGCTTTTTCGTTGCGGCGGAATTCGCCATGGTCAAACTGCGCTCGACCCGGGTCGAGGCCATCGCTGAACAACACGGCTGGCGCGGACACATCCTGCGCACCGTGCACAGTCAGCTCGATGCCTACCTGTCGGCGTGTCAGCTCGGCATCACCCTCGCCTCTCTCGGTCTGGGCTGGGTCGGTGAGCCGGCGTTCGCGCATATTCTCGAGCCGCTGCTGAGCGCAGTCGGCGTCGAATCGCCCGAGATCATCAAAGGCGTGTCGTTCTTCACCGCGTTCTTCATCATTTCGTACCTGCACATCGTGGTCGGCGAGCTGGCGCCCAAGTCGTGGGCGATCCGCAAACCCGAGCTGTTGTCGCTGTGGACAGCGGTGCCCCTGTACCTGTTCTACTGGGCGATGTACCCGGCGATCTATTTGCTCAACGCCAGCGCCAACGCGATTCTGCGTATCGCCGGGCAAGGTGAACCCGGCCCGCACCATGAACACCATTACAGCCGCGAAGAACTGAAACTGATCCTGCACTCCAGCCGTGGCCAGGATCCCAGCGATCAGGGCATGCGCGTATTGGCCTCGGCCGTGGAAATGGGCGAGCTGGAAGTGGTCGACTGGGCCAACTCCCGCGAAGACCTGATCACTCTGGAATTCAACGCGCCGCTGAAGGAAATCCTGGCGATGTTCCGTCGCCACAAGTTCAGCCGTTATCCGGTGTACGACAGCGAGCGCCAGGAGTTCGTCGGCCTGCTGCACATCAAGGATCTGCTACTGGAACTGGCCGCACTGGACCACATTCCCGAGTCGTTCAACCTCGCCGAGCTGACCCGCCCGCTGGAGCGCGTATCGCGGCACATGCCGCTGTCGCAGCTGCTGGAGCAGTTCCGCAAGGGTGGCTCGCACTTCGCCGTGGTCGAGGAGGCTGACGGCAACATCATCGGCTACCTGACCATGGAAGACGTGCTGGAAGTGCTGGTCGGCGATATTCAGGACGAACACCGCAAGGCTGAGCGCGGCATCCTCGCCTATCAGCCGGGCAAGTTGCTGGTGCGTGGCGATACGCCGTTGTTCAAGGTCGAGCGCCTGCTCGGCATCGATCTCGATCACATCGAAGCGGAAACCCTCGCCGGGCTGGTTTACGAAACCCTGAAACGGGTGCCGGAAGAGGAAGAAGTGCTGGAAGTCGAAGGCCTGCGCATCATCATCAAGAAGATGAAAGGGCCAAAGATTGTCCTGGCCAAGGTGTTGATGCTGGATTGATGGGAGTTTGGGGGGCTCTTGTGGCGAGGGGATTTATCCCCGTTGGACGGCGCAGCCGTCCCAAAACCATTGAATGCAGTCAGTTAGTACAGAGTCGCAATATTTGGGGCCGCTTCGCGGCCCAACGGGGATAAATCCCCTCGCCACAAAAACCCTCAACACCCTATCGCGCCTACTGCTTGCCCAACGCAAAGTTGGGCAACGCCCCCAGCGGCTGGTTGAACTGATAGGGAATCGACACCAGTCCTTCGCCGGTATTGCGCTGCACCACAAAGTGCAGGTGCGGGCCGCTGCTGTTGCCGGTGTTGCCCGACAGCGCCAGCGGGCTGCCGACCTTGACCCGCTGGCCTTCGCGCACGCTCACCGAACCCTGTTTCAGATGCAGGTACACGCCCATGGTGCCGTCGTCGTGCAGCACCCGGACGAAATTGCCGGAGGCATCGGTGCCGCGCCCGCTCTGGGAGTTCTCGGTCTTGACTACCACTCCCGCTCGCGCGGCAATGATCGGCGTGCCCACCGGCATGGCAATGTCCATGGCGTAGCGGTTTTTCGGCCCGTAGTGGCTGTACTGGCCGTTGGCGCCCTGACTCAGGCGAAACGGCCCGCCACGCCAGGGCAGCGGATAGCGATAGCTCTGCGCGCTGCCTGCGGGGTCGCCCAGCGAGTACTGGAACTGCGGCGAATACACCAGCGGCTGGTCACGACTGATCGCCGTCAGCAGCGCCAGCCGAGTGTTGCTGCGCGGTGGCAGCACGCGACGGATCGCCCGCGCAGGCACGCCACGCACATTGCTCGTGCCGATGAAGGCCAGGGCAACCTCGACCGGCGCGTACAGATCGTTGCGCGCAAACACCACGTCGACGCCCTTCTGCTTCTTGATGTCCAGGTACACCTGGCGGTCGAGGCGCTCGACCATGCGGTCCTGAAACACGAACACTTTCGCGCCTTTGCTCGGGCGGTCGCTGTACGAGACCACGCCGTTGGCATCGGTGGATTTGTAGATGGTCATGGCCATCGCCAGCTGGGAGGCCAGGCAGAGACCGCAGAAAAACAGCAGGCGCGCGAGCATGGGCAAAAGTCTGTCGAAGGAAGGCCTGGAAATCAGCCTAGCAGCTGAGACAGACCAGGCTAGTCGACAGATGTTTCAAATGATCGTCCCCACGCTCTGCGTGGGGATGCAGCCCGGGACGCTCTGCGTCCCCTGCACAGAGGACGCGGAGCGTCCGGTTGAGGCATTCCTTTGCTGCACGCGGGAACGATCAGAGCACGGGAGACAAGTGGTGTTTCGGCTGGCCCCTTCGCGAGCAGGCTCGCTCCCACATTTGGAATGCGTTCCAGGGTGGGAGCGAGCCTGCTCGCGAAGGCGGCCTATCAGGCGACGAAGCTTACGCGCCCGGTACGAAATGCTTCTGCGCCGTGCCACGGGCGATCAGGCGCGAGATGTAGTCGAGCTTCTGCGCATCCTGGTCGACAAAGCGGAAGGTCAGTTGCAGCCAGTCGCTGTCGGCTTTCTGCTCGTGGGCGACGATGGCGTGCAGATAACCATTGAGGCGCGCGATCTCGGCGTTGTCGCCCTGCTCCAGATCGAGCACGGCGCTGTCGAGGATCTGCGGCAGGGTTTCGGTGCGCTTTACTACCAGCAGGGCTTCCTTGATGCTCAAGGCCTTGATCACGCATTGCTGAGTACCGCTCGGCAGGCGCAATTGGCCCTGACCACGACCGCCGACCGGCGCCTTGGATGCACCGGGCGCCTGAACTGGCGGGCTGTTGAGCAAACCGCGCGACGGTGCAGCGGCTGGAGCGGGGGCAGCAGCGGCAGGCCTGGCCGCAGCGCCGCCGACCACGGCCGGCTTGCCGCCGGTCAGTGCGCTCAGGGAATCGTTGCCGAATGCCGAATTCATCTTGGTCGGCGCGCTGTTCATCAAGGTGTCGAGCTTGCCGACCTTGTTCAGTGCCTGCTTGACCTTGGTCAGCAGCTGCTCGTTGGTGAACGGCTTGCTGACGTAACCGGATACGCCGGCCTGAATCGCCTGCACAACGTTTTCCTTGTCGCCACGGCTGGTGACCATGACGAACGGCATGGTCTTGAGGTTGTCCTGCTCGCGGCACCAGGTCAGCAGTTCGAGGCCGGACATTTCCGGCATTTCCCAGTCACACAGCACCAGGTCGAAAGCCTCTTTGGCCAGCATCGCCTGGGCCTTTTTGCCGTTGATGGCGTCCTCGGTGCGGATCCCCGGGAAGTAATTACGCAGGCACTTTTTCACCAGGTCACGAATGAACGAAGCATCGTCCACGACCAACACACTGATCTTGCTCATCCAACACCCCTATTAAAATCCCGGCAAGCATAACGCTGGCTGATGGCACATTGCCAAAACTCTTCAGTCACGCCGGGACTTTTCGTTCGCGGGTGCTGCTTTTTAATTCGCTTTCCGATCCGTATCTGCCTCCGAAAAGCAGAAACAAAAACGCCCGGCCAGAGGGCCGGGCGCTTTTCTCAGGCAATCTTACTTATCGTCAGCTTCGCCCGGAACATTAGCGGTTTCAGCGCTTGTGCCTTCAACTTCTTCTTTCATGCGCTTGAGGCCCATGTGGCGCACGTCGGTGCCGCGCACCAGGTAGATCACCAGTTCAGAGATGTTGCGCGCATGATCGCCGATGCGCTCCAGCGAACGCAGGACCCAGATGATGCTCAGCACCCGCGAGATAGAGCGCGGGTCTTCCATCATGTAGGTGGCCAGCTCACGCAAAGCGGTTTTGTATTCGCGGTCGATGATCTTGTCGTACTGCGCCACCGACAAGGCCAGATCGGCGTCGAAACGGGCGAAGGCGTCCAGCGCATCACGAACCATGTTGCGCACCTGGTCGCCAATGTGACGAACCTCGACGTAACCGCGCGGCGCTTCGCCTTCTTCGCACAACTGGATGGCACGACGGGCAATCTTGGTGGCTTCGTCGCCGATACGCTCAAGGTCGATCACCGACTTGGAAATGCTGATGATCAAGCGCAGGTCCGACGCCGCTGGCTGACGACGGGCGAGAATGCGCAGGCATTCTTCGTCGATATTGCGTTCCATCTGGTTGATCTGGTCGTCGATCTCACGCACCTGCTGAGCCAGGCCGGAATCGGCCTCGATCAGCGCCGTGACCGCGTCGTTGACCTGCTTCTCGACCAGCCCGCCCATGGCAAGGAGATGGCTGCGCACTTCCTCCAGTTCAGCGTTGAACTGCGCGGAAATGTGATGGGTAAGGCCTTCTTTGGAAATCATTGTTCGCTCCGCGAAAGTTGCAAGCTTCAAGCTGCAAGCTTCAAGCAGTTATGTGTAAGTCCTGATATCGCACCAATTCTTTCTTGCCGCTTGAAGCTTGCGGCTTGCAGCTGCCCCAATCAGCCATAGCGACCGGTGATGTAGTCTTCGGTCTGCTTCTTCGCCGGATTGGTGAACAGGGTATCGGTGTCGCCGAATTCCACCAGTTTGCCCATGTACATGAACGCGGTGTAGTCGGACACCCGTGCCGCCTGTTGCATGTTGTGGGTAACGATGACGATGGTGAACTTGGACTTCAGCTCGTAGATCAGCTCTTCGACTTTCAGCGTCGAGATCGGGTCGAGAGCGGAGCACGGTTCGTCGAGCAGCAACACTTCCGGCTCAACCGCGATGGTGCGCGCGATCACCAGACGCTGTTGCTGACCACCGGACAGGCCAAGCGCCGAGTCGTGCAGGCGGTCTTTGACCTCGTCCCACAATGCCGCGCCTTTCAACGCCCACTCAACGGCTTCGTCGAGGATGCGCTTCTTGTTGATGCCCTGGATGCGCAGGCCATAGACCACGTTTTCGTAGATGGTCTTCGGGAACGGGTTGGGCTTCTGGAACACCATGCCGACGCGACGACGCAGTTCGGCCACGTCTTCGCCCTTGCGATAGATGTTGTTGCCGTACAGGTTGATCGCGCCCTCGACACGGCAGCCGTCGACCAGATCGTTCATCCGGTTGAAGGTACGCAGCAGCGTCGACTTACCGCAGCCCGACGGGCCGATGAACGCGGTCACGCGTTGTTTCGGGATGTTCATGCTGACGTCGAACAGTGCCTGTTTCTCGCCGTAGTACAGGCTCAGGCCCGGCACTTCGATGGCAACGGTTTCCTGCGCCAGGTCCAGGCTCTGCTTGTCGCGGCCCAGGGCAGACATGTTGATGCCGTGGCTGTGTGTTTCGTGCTGCATGGGAGGCTCCCTGTGCTAACAAATTCGGTTCGGAACACTGCTTTTGCAGCTTCCATCAATGTTGCGACGGACACAGTTCAATGTGGGAGCGAGCTTGCTCGCGAAGGGGCCAGTGCAGCCGCCAAAAGCTTCGCGAGCAAGCTCGCTCCCACAGGGTTCACGTCGTCCTTAGCTGTCCAGTGCTTTGTATTTTTCGCGCAGGTGGTTGCGGATATACACCGCCGACAGGTTCAGCGTCGCGATCACCAGCACCAGCAGCAGCGCGGTGGCGTACACCAGCGGGCGGGCTGCTTCGACGTTGGGGCTCTGGAAGCCGACGTCATAAATGTGGAAGCCCAGGTGCATGATCTTCTGGTCCAGGTGCAGGTACGGGTAGTTGCCGTCCACCGGCAGCGACGGCGCCAGTTTCACCACACCCACCAGCATCAGCGGCGCCACTTCACCGGCGGCACGGGCCACGGCGAGGATCATCCCGGTCATCATGGCCGGGCTGGCCATCGGGATAACGATTTTCCACAGCGTTTCCGCTTTGGTCGCGCCGAGGGCCAGCGAACCTTCACGCACAGTGCGGGGAATCCGCGCCAGACCTTCTTCGGTCGCCACGATCACCACCGGCACGGCCAGCAGCGCAAGGGTCAGCGAAGCCCAGAGCAGGCCCGGCGTACCGAACGTCGGCGCCGGCAGAGCTTCAGGGAAGAACAAGCGGTCGACCGAGCCACCCAGCACGTAGACGAAGAAGCCCAGACCGAACACGCCGTAAACGATCGCCGGTACGCCGGCGAGGTTGTTCACCGCGATGCGAATCACGCGGGTCAGGGTGTTCTGCTTGGCGTATTCGCGCAGGTACACCGCAGCCAGCACGCCGAACGGGGTGACGATCATCGCCATGATCAGGGTCATCATCACGGTGCCGAAGATCGCCGGGAAGATCCCGCCTTCGGTGTTCGCTTCACGCGGGTCGTCGGAGAGGAATTCCCAGATCTTGCTGAAGTAGAAACCAACCTTGGTCAAGGTGCTCATGCCGTTTGGCTGGTAGGCATGCACGACTTTGCCCAGACCGATTTCGATTTCCTTGCCGTTGGCGTCACGGGCGGTCAAGGCGTCGCGGTTGAACTGAGCATGCAAATCAGACAGACGTGCTTCGATGTCCTTGTAGCGCGCGTCCAGCTCGGCGCGCTCGGATTCCATGTCCGCTTGTGCGGTGGCGTCGAGTTTGCCTTCCAGCTCGAGTTTGCGCCCATGCAATCGGATGCGTTCAAGACCGGCGTTGATCGCGCCGATGTCGGTTTTTTCCAGCGTCTTCAGTTGAGCCGCGAGATCGTTCACCCGATCGATGCGCGCTTGCAGTTCAGGCCATGCGGCCTCGCCCTCGGCGATGACCTTGCCATCCTGTTTGACGTTGACCAGATAGCCGTAGAAGTTGCCCCACTCGCGACGCTCGATCGCCATCAATTCTGGCGGTGTGGTCTGCTTGGTCAGCCACTCGC
This sequence comes from Pseudomonas sp. PS01270, assembly GCF_029959775.1. Classification (NCBI taxonomy): domain Bacteria; kingdom Pseudomonadati; phylum Pseudomonadota; class Gammaproteobacteria; order Pseudomonadales; family Pseudomonadaceae; genus Pseudomonas; species Pseudomonas sp. PS01270. The sequence goes on from NZ_JASCPT010000003.1 coordinate 162,290, forward strand.
CGACGATCCACGTGAAGTCGTTGCCGTTCAGGTCACGGTTGCCGACCTTGATCAGCTCGCGGGTCATGAATTCCGGACCTTCGTCCGGCACCGGCAGGCCGGCGCTCTTCAGACGCGCGCGCGGCACTTCTTCTTTTTGCACCACTTCGCCGATCACCAGGTGATTGGCCTGGCCCGGTACGTCGTAATGGGCGTGGATCAGGTCCGCCGGCCAGAAGTGACCGAGACCGCGCACGGCAATCACCGCCAACAGGCCAATGGTCATGATGACCGCGATGGACACCGCGCCACCGCTGATCCAGACGCCCGGGGCGCCGCTCTTGAACCATCCTTTCAGGGAGTTCTGTTTCACAGACTTCTACCTTTGCTTAAAGCGACGAGTATTTCTTGCGCAGACGCTGACGAATCAGTTCTGCCAGGGTGTTCATGACGAAGGTGAACAACAGCAGCACCAGCGCCGAGAGGAACAGCACGCGGTAGTGGCTGCCGCCGACTTCCGACTCGGGCATTTCCACCGCGACGTTGGCGGCCAGGGTGCGCAGGCCTTCGAACAGGTTCATCTCCATGACCGGGGTGTTGCCGGTGGCCATCAGCACGATCATGGTTTCGCCGACCGCACGGCCCATGCCGATCATCAGCGCCGAAAAAATCCCCGGGCTGGCGGTCAGGATCACCACGCGGGTCATGGTCTGCCATGGCGTGGCACCGAGGGCCAGCGAACCCAGGGTCAGACCGCGCGGCACGCTGAACACGGCGTCTTCGGCGATCGAGTAGATGTTCGGGATCACCGCGAAACCCATGGCCAGACCGACCACCAGAGCGTTGCGCTGGTCGTAGGTGATGCCCAGGTCGTGGGAGATCCACATGCGCATGTCGCCACCGAAGAACCAGTTCTCCATGAACGGACTCATGTACAGCGACAGCCAGCCCACAAACAGGATCACCGGAATCAGCAGCGCACTTTCCCAACCGTCCGGGACTTTCAGGCGGATCGATTCGGGCAGGCGGCTGAAGGTGAAACCGGCGACCAGAATGCCGATCGGCAGCAACATCAGCAGGCTGAAGATGCCCGGCAGATGGCCTTCTACGTACGGCGCGAGGAACAGGCCGGCGAAGAAACCGAGGATCACCGTCGGCATCGCTTCCATCAGCTCGATCACCGGTTTGACCTTGCGGCGCATGCCCGGGGCCATGAAGTACGCAGTGTAGATCGCCGCGGCGACGGCCAGTGGCGCGGCCAGTAGCATGGCGTAGAACGCGGCTTTCAGGGTGCCGAAGGTCAGCGGCGAGAGGCTCAGTTTCGGTTCGAAATCGGTGTTGGCCGCCGTCGATTGCCAGACGTATTTAGGCTCGTCGTAGTTCTCGTACCAGACCTTGCTCCACAGCGCGCTCCACGATACTTCCGGGTGCGGATTGTCGAGCAGCAACGGCTGCAGCTTGCCGCCGGCTTCGACGATCACTCGGTTGGCGCGCGGCGACAGACCGAACAGGCCCTGGCCTTCAACCACCTGATCGACCAGCAACGTGCGGTGTGCAGTGCTGTGGAACACGCCGAGCTTGCCGCTGGCATCAAGGGCGAGGAAGCCTTTGCGGCGCTCTTCGGCAGCGATTTCAACGATCGGCGTGGTGCCCATCTGGAAGGTGCGGATCTGCTTCAGACGCTGCTCGCCATCGGTATCGCGGGCCATGAACCACTGGGCCAGACCGCCCTTGGAATCGCCGACGATCAGCGAGATACCGCCGACCAGCTGCGCGGTGGCGGTGACTTGCGCGTCAGCATTTTCCAGCAGTTTGTAGCGCCCGTTGAGGCTCTTGTCGCGCAGGCTGAACACGTCGACCTGGGCACGACCGTTGACCACGTACAGCCACTGCTGGCGCGGGTCGACGAAGATGTTTTTCACCGGCTCGGTCATCTGCGGCAGATCGATACGCGTCTGCTCGTTGGTGACTTCGCCGGTCATCATGTTTTCTTCGCTGGTCAGCGACAGCACATTGAGTTGCGAGCCGGTGGAGCCGACCAGCATCAGCGTCGAGTCGGTGGCGTTGAGGCTGACATGCTCCAGCGCGCCGCCGCTTTCGTTCAGCGCAATTGGCGCCTCCCCATAGGGATATTCGATGGCCGGGCTGATGGTTTTCTTGCCATCGGGGTAGCTGACTTTATAGGTATGACGGAACACCAGCGCCTGACCGTTGGACAGCCCCACGGCCACCAGCGGATGACCCGGCTGGTCTTCGCCGATAGATGTCACGGTGGCGCCCGCAGGCAGCGGCAGATCGACACGCCTCAATTCAGCGCCACTGTCGAGATCGAAGAACAGCGCCTGGCCCTTGTCGGATACACGCATGGCCACCTGATTCTGCTCTTCGAGCGAGATCATCAGCGGCTTGCCGGCGTCCTGCATCCAGGCCGGGGTGATCGAGTCTTTCGCGGTCAGGTCGGCGCCTTGAAACAGTGGCGCAACGACGTAGGCGAGGAAGAAGAAGATCAGGGTGATGGCCGCGAGCACCGCCAGGCCGCCGACGAGGACGTACCAACGGGTGAAGCGATCCTTGAGCGCGCGGATGCGGCGTTTGCGTTGCAGCTCAGGCGTATTGAAATCAATGCGCTTGGGAGGGGAAGACGTAGTCATTGGGGAATTGGCCAGATCATTCATGCGCACACCCTAGCGATCCTGTATGACAGAAAGATGACAGTGCAGTGACGCAGCAAATCCGCCAGCCGGAAGTCCGGCAGCGGAGTCGAAAATTTGGTGGTTGCAGGAGCGCGTCTGCTCGCCAAGGCGTCGGGTCAGTCACATCGATAGAGCATGTGACCACCCCTTCGCGAGCAGGCTCGCTCCCACAGGAGTCCGGCTTCAGGCCGGCCTCAGGGTGTTACTTCTTGGCGACAGCGCCGCCTTCCTGCAGACCGAGGTCAGCCAGTGCCTTGGCAGCAACCTTGGCTGGCAGCGGGATGTAGCCGTCTTTCACTACCACTTCCTGGCCCTGCTTCGACAGCACCAGCTTCACGAACTCGGCTTCCAGCGGGGCCAGAGGCTTGTTCGGGGCTTTGTTGACGTAAACGTAGAGGAAGCGCGACAGCGGATACTTGCCGTTCAGGGCGTTTTCTTCGGTGTCTTCGATGAACTCGCCGCCTTCTTTCTTGGCCAGGGCGACGGTTTTCACGCTGGCGGTCTTGTAGCCGATGCCCGAGTAGCCGACACCGTTAAGCGAGCTGCTGATCGACTGCACCACCGACGCCGAACCTGGTTGTTCGTTGACGTTAGGCTTGTAGTCGCCTTTGCACAGGGCTTCTTCCTTGAAGTAGCCGTAGGTGCCGGACACCGAGTTACGGCCAAACAGCTGGACTGGCTTGTTGGCCAGGTCACCGGTCACGCCCAGGTCGCCCCAGGTCTTGACGTCAGCTTTGGCACCGCACAGACGCGTCGAGGAGAAGATCGCATCGACCTGAGCCATGGTCAGGTGCTTGATCGGGTTGTCCTTGTGCACGAACACCGCCAGGGCATCGACGGCAACCGGGATTGCGGTCGGCTTGTAGCCGTACTTCTGTTCGAAAGCCTGCAGCTCGTTGTCCTTCATCTTGCGGCTCATCGGGCCCAGGTTGGCGGTGCCTTCGGTGAGTGCAGGTGGCGCGGTGGAAGAACCGGCAGCCTGAATCTGGATGTTGACGTTCGGGTATTCTTTTTTGTAGTTCTCAGCCCACAGGGTCATGAGGTTGGCCAGGGTATCGGAACCGACGCTGGACAGGTTGCCCGACACACCAGTGGTCTTGGTGTAGCTCGGGATAGCAGGGTCAACAGCGGCGAACGCGTTGGCAGTCGCAACGCCAGCAGCGACAAAAGTCATTGCCGCCATCAAACGCTTCAGTTTCATGCCTTACTCCTAGCAGATAGGGTGTGTTAAGTCGGGGCCAAGTATCAGCAGGCCATGTGAACACTCTATGGCTGAAATATGACAATTGGATGAAAGGCCAGCATGTCGCGACAGATCGTTCCCGCGCTCTGCGTGGGAACGCCGCCATGGACGCTCTGCGTCCGCATTTGAGACGTGACGCGGAGCGTCACAGGATGCATTCCCACGCGGAGCGTGGGAACGATCAGGCGGGAGAGAAAATCAACGCCCCTTCTTCCACAGCCACGCACCTACCACAATCCCCATCCCGCACAGCACCGCTACATAGTAAGCAGGCCCCATCGCGCTTTCCTTCAGCAGCAGACTGACCACCATTGGCGTCAACCCGCCGAAGATCGCGTAAGCCACGTTGTACGAGAACGACAAGCCACTGAAGCGAACCACCGGCGGGAACGCCTTCACCATCACGTACGGCACCGCGCCGATGGTGCCGACCAGCAAACCGGTCAATGCGTACAGCGGGAACAGCCAGTCCGGGTGGTCGGCGAGGCTGTGGTAGAAGGTCCAGGAGCTGATCAGCAGACCGAGGCAGCCAAAGACGAAGACGCGACCGGCGCCGAAGCGATCGGCCAGCGCGCCGGCGCCAATGCAGCCGAGGCTGAGGAAGACGATGGCCAGGCTGTTGGCTTGCAGCGCGGTGGTTGGCGAGAAGTGGTAGACCGTTTGCAGCACGGTCGGGGTCATCAGGATCACTACGACGACGCCGGCCGACAGCAGCCAGGTCAGCAGCATCGAAATGGCGATGGCGCCGCGATGATCACGCAGCACCGCGCGCAACGGCACTTCTTCGGCCAGTGCCTTGCGCAGTTGCAGTTCGGCGAACACCGGAGTTTCGTGCAGCCAGCGGCGCAGGTACACAGAGAACAGGCCGAACACGCCGCCGAGCAGGAACGGGATCCGCCAGGCGTAATCCGACACTTCGGCTGGCGTATAAATGCTGTTGATCGCCGTGGCGACCAGCGAGCCGAGGAGGATGCCGGCAGTCAGCCCGCTGGTGAGCGTGCCGCAGGCATAACCGATGTGCTTTTGCGGTACGTGTTCGGAAACGAAGACCCACGCCCCCGGCACCTCACCGCCAATCGCCGCGCCCTGGATCACCCGCATCAGCAGCAACAGGATCGGCGCCCAGATGCCGATCTGCGCGTAGGTCGGCAGCAGGCCCATGATCAGGGTCGGCACGGCCATCATGAAAATGCTCAGGGTGAACATCTTCTTGCGCCCCAGCAGGTCACCGAAGTGCGCCATGACGATGCCGCCCAAAGGACGCGCCAGATAGCCGGCGGCGAAGATGCCGAACGTTTGCATCAAGCGCAGCCACTCGGGCATGTCGGCCGGGAAAAACAGCTTGCCGACGACGGTGGCGAAGAAGACGAAGATGATGAAATCGTAGAACTCCAGCGCCCCGCCGAGGGCGGACAGCGACAGAGTCTTGTAGTCATTGCGGGTCAACGGTCGTGCGGGTTGCTCGGGCTGCGCGAGGCTCGAAGGCGCTGTGGTCATGGCAAGGGCTTCTCTTATAGTCGAATCTGTCGCCACAACAACGCTGGCGGTGGCTCGGACAGGTTCGGCACCATAGCAAATTGTTCGAAAAAGCACATAGAGGCGCGTAATTGACGGTCGAAATCAGAACCGGGTGGTCGTCGCGGGGTCTATCGACCGATATACTCGCCACCTGCGCAGGATTTGTAAGAGGTTGCTGTGCGAAAACGTTGTTGGCCCGTCCTTTGCTCGGGATTTAGCCTTTTTCGCAGAGTTTCCCTTTAGGCGCCTGATGGAAAACGTGACGAACGCAGTGTGTTCGGTGTTGAATCGTTTTTCTTGAAGACGGCTACCACCCGCAATACCCACGAAGAGTCACGGGTCAGAGGCCCCTCGGCATGATAGAGCTCGAACAAGAAGATCCGATCCCACAGGGCGACCTGGCCCTGCAAATCACCGCACTCCCGCGCGAAACCAACGGCTTCGGCGATATTTTCGGCGGCTGGCTGGTCGCGCAGATGGATCTGGCCGGCACCGCCATGGCCAGCCGGGTGGCCGGTGGCCGCGTTGCCACTGTCGCCATCGACCGCATGGCGTTTCTCGTCCCGGTCGCGGTCGGCGCGCAATTGTCCTTTTATACCCAGACCCTGGAAATCGGCCGCAGCTCGATCCAGATGATGGTCGAAGTGTGGAGCGATGACCCACTCTCCAGCGAATGGCGCAAGGTCACCGAAGCGGTTTTCGTTTTCGTCGCCATCGACGGCAGCGGTCGCACCCGTTCGGTGCCGCCACGCGCGCGTTAAACCTCGCGGCCGTTTTGCGGTCGATAGTCGTCCCCAGTGTCTGATCGAGAGTTGCCCATGAACACGCCCAACGTTGAAGCCGTGAAACAGGATGAACTGAACTGCTGGCGCATCCGCCACGGCAAGGCCGAAGTGCTGGTGGCCCAGCAAGGCGCGCACATCCTCAGTTATCAGATCGACGGCCAGCCGCCGATCATCTGGCTCAACGACAAGGCCGAGTTCAAGACCGGCAAAAGCATCCGCGCCGGCGTGCCGGTGTGCTGGCCATGGTTCGGCAAATTCGAACGCAACCCGAGCAGCGTGCAGGCCATGTACACCGGCGCGCAACCGGCCCCCGCGCACGGTCTGGTGCGGGCGATGGATTGGCAGTTGGGCAACATCGAATCAGAGGCTGACGGCATCAAGGTCGAGTTCAAGCTGCCCTACCCCGAAGGAGGTTTGCCGGGCTGGCCCCACGAGGTCGATCTGACCCTGACCCTGCATCTGGCGGATCAACTGCATTACAGCCTGACCAGTCATAACCGTGGTACTGACACCGTCACGCTGAGTCAGGCGCTGCACACCTATTTCGCCGTGAGTGACGTGCGTAATGTGCATGTCGACGGCGTGGCCGGGCTGAATTATATCGAGACCCTGGATGACTGGAACACGGCCAGCCAGAGCGGCGATCTGCATTTCGCCGGCGAGACCGACCGCATCTACCTCGACGTTCCGCCGCAATTGAGCATCGTTGATCCAACCTGGGAACGACGCATCGTGCTGACCTCCACCGGCTCGCGCACGGCGGTGATCTGGAACCCATGGATCGACCGCGCCGCCGCCCTGCCGGACATGGACAACGATGGCTGGCAGCGCATGCTGTGCATAGAAACGGCGAATGTGATGGATGATCTGGTGACCCTGGCGCCGGGGGCGCGCCATACGATGGGTGTCAGCGTGGCCAGCAAACCGCTCTAAGCAACACCCGATAAAACTGTGGGAGCGAGCTTGCTCGCGAAAGCGTCGTATCAGTCAACATCAATGTGACTGAGAGACAGCATTCGCGAGCAAGCTCGCTCCCACAGTTGTTTTGTATCGGTCCTACAGATCAGATTCCTGCACCACCCGCACTTTCTCCGCCTCCAGCGCATACGCCGCATCCGCCAGGTCATTGCTGACCTTCTCGATCTTCAGCGTGCCGGTCACCCACAGCGGTGTGTAGATGTCCTCCAGCTTCAACCCTTTCGGATACCGCACCAGCACCAGTTGATTCGGCGGTGGTGGCGGTACGTGGATGCAGGCGCCCGGATAGGGCACAAGGAAGAACAGCGTGCTACGGCCCTTGGCGTCGGATTCCAGCGGCACCGGGTAACCACCGATGCGGATGTGTTTGTCATTCATCGACGCCACGGTTTTCGTCGAATACATCACCGCTGGCAGACCTTTGGCCTGCTTCATCCCGCCTTTCTCGGTGAAGGTGCCGGTGGCTTCGGGGGTGTTGTGGTCGATTTCCGGCATGGCCTCGAGGGCCTTTTGATCCGACTTGGGCATCAGTTCCAGCCAGTCGGTTTCCGGCAGTTCGCCGGCGTGGGCGAGATAGCTGCCCAGCAAGAGGAGAGTCAACAGAAGACGGCGCATGAAGGTGCTCGGCAGGCAAAGGAATGGACGGTGAGTCGCCGCGCATTCTAGCCCTCCCGGCCGCGCGGGCCGAGAGGGCTTGGTCGCTTTCGATCAGTTCTTTTTGATCAGACCGTAGATCACCAGCAACACGACAGCGCCGACCAGTGCGCCGAGGAAACCCGCGCCCTCGCCCGCCTGATAGATGCCCAGAGCCTGGCCGCCGTAGGTGGCTGCCAGCGAACCGCCGATACCGAGCAGGATGGTCATGATCCAACCCATGCTGTCATCGCCCGGTTTCAGGAACCGAGCCAGCAGGCCGACGATCAAGCCGATAAAGATGGTTCCGATAATTCCCATGGCATTTCCCTCTGATTTGGTAGATATGCCAAAGCCTAGACAGACTTTGGCATCCTGCCATGAGAGAACGGCGGCCCCTGAATGGTTCCGCCGCGGCCACATGAAACTGGTTTACTCGGCGATCAGCGCTTGGACCTTGATGATCTGCGCCTGCAGCGTGGCCATGTCGGCGCAGCGCAGGTTGGCGTGGCCGACCTTGCGTCCGGCCTTGAAAGCTTTGCCGTAGTGATGCAGATGGCAGTCTTCGATGGCGATGACTTTCTCCACCGGCGGCACTACGCCGATGAAGTTGAGCATCGCGCTCTCGCCGACCTTGGCGGTCGAACCCAGCGGCAGGCCGGCCACGGCACGCAGGTGGTTTTCGAACTGGCTGCACTCGGCACCTTCGGTGGTCCAGTGCCCGGAGTTGTGCACGCGCGGGGCGATTTCGTTGGCTTTCAGGCCACCGTCGACTTCGAAGAACTCGAAAGCCATCACGCCGACGTAGTCGAGGTGCTTGAGCACACGGCTGGAATAATCTTCCGCCAGCGCCTGCAACGGGTGATCGGTGCTGGCCACCGACAGCTTGAGGATGCCGCTGTCGTGGGTGTTGTGCACCAGTGGATAGAACTTCGTTTCGCCATCGCGGGCACGCACGGCGATCAGCGACACTTCGCCGGTGAATGGCACGAAGCCTTCCAGCAGGCAGGCAACGCTGCCCAGTTCGGCGAACGTACCGGCAACATCTTCCGGCTTGCGCAGGACTTTCTGGCCCTTGCCGTCATAACCCAGGGTGCGGGTTTTCAGCACGGCCGGCAGACCGATGGAAGCGACGGCGGCGTCCAGGTCGGCTTGCGACTGGATGTCGGCAAAGGCCGGGGTCGGAATGCCGAGGTCCTTGAACATGCTCTTTTCGAACCAGCGATCACGAGCGATGCGCAGGGCTTCGGCGCTCGGGTAGACCGGCACGAATTGCGAGAGAAATGCCACGGTTTCGGCCGGGACGCTTTCGAATTCGAAGGTCACCAGATCGACTTCATCGGCCAGCTGGCGCAGATGATCCTGATCGCCGTAATCGGCCCGCAGGTGTTCGCCCAACGCAGCGGCGCAAGCGTCCGGCGCAGGGTCGAGAAAAGCGAAGTTCATCCCCAGCGGAGTCCCCGCCAGGGCCAACATGCGACCCAACTGGCCGCCACCGATTACACCGATCTTCATCTCAACAACCTCAGGCAATACGTGGGTCTGGATTGTCCAGGACGCTGTCTGTCTGCTCGGCACGGAAGGTTTTCAGTACCGCGTGAAATTGCGGGTGCTTGGCGCCGAGGATGCTCGCCGAGAGCAGGGCGGCGTTGATTGCGCCAGCCTTGCCGATGGCCAGGGTGGCAACCGGAATGCCGGCCGGCATCTGCACGATCGACAGCAGCGAATCGACGCCCGAGAGCATGGCCGACTGCACCGGCACGCCCAGCACCGGCAGGTGGGTCTTGGCCGCACACATGCCTGGCAAGTGGGCGGCGCCACCGGCACCGGCGATGATCACCTCGATGCCGCGGCCTTCAGCCTCTTCGGCGTACTGGAACAGCAGATCCGGGGTGCGGTGGGCGGAAACCACCTTGACCTCGTACGGGATGCCGAGCTTTTCCAGCATATCGGCGGTGTGGCTAAGGGTGGACCAATCGGACTTGGAGCCCATGATCACGCCAACCAGTGCACTCATCGTCGCGCCTCTTCTCTCTGGAGCGCCCGCGGGCGCGTCATAAAACAACAAGCCACGCAGGTTGCGTGGCTTGATTGTACGAAAAATGGCCGGACGTGCCGGCCGAAGGCCGCGCAGTATACCGCAAAGAAAGCAATAAACAGCCCCCGAAACGACCATCTGTCAAATGAGCGAAACGCCCGGTTTTATTGACCTTGAGGTCAGCGAAAGAACAGCGCAAAAATCCCCCTGTGGGAGCGAGCCTGCTCGCGAAAGCGTTGTGTCAGACGATACCTCAGGGCCTGACACTGCGCATTCGCGAGCAGGCT
>NZ_JASCPT010000040.1:0-41971 GCF_029959775.1 Pseudomonas sp. PS01270
GTCCATGATGTGAAAGCCTTGGGCCGGGTTGTGCAGTGCGGTGGCTTTGGGCGGCGTATAGGCGCCATAGATATGCAGTTGCGCGCGAGGCAAGCGCGCGCGGATCAGCGGCCAGAGCGTGGTCTTCATCCAGAGCACGGCATCCCAGTTTGGCGCGTGACGGAAGTTGCCAATGCTGAGGAAATGCGCGCGCTCTTCGAAACCTGGCGCGGCGGTGTCCGGAAGATCAATCATCAACGGACACCAATGCAGGATTTGCCGAGGCAGGCCGAATTCCTCCACCAGCAGGTCGATCTCGACTTCGGAAATCATCAGGTTCAAATCGCACCGGTACAGCGCAGCGATTTCCCGTTTGGCCAGATCGGTGCTCGCCATCAGCTGGAATTCTTCGTGCAATGCCGGTGCGAACAGTTCGGTGAAATCAGTCTGCTCGTCGTCGCTTTTCAGCCGGTCTTTCAGACGCTGATGACGCGCATGCCGCAGGCTTTGCAGGTCGGATGTTTCGAGGATGCGCAGGGCGTCCGGGCAGTGTTTCTCCACCCGCCAGCCAAACTGTTCTTCCATCATGAACTGATCGAACAGCACGATATCCGGCGCCAACCCGCTGATGAACGTATCAAAGCTGCTGTTGTTGAGTTCGATCGGCACTTCGCGAATGCCCAGTGACGTCAGGTCAGCCTTGTGTTCCCCCGGGCCGGCCGGGCTGCTGAACGTGATGTCCCAGCCTTGCTCGAGGAACGCTTCAAGAATCTGCATGACATGCCCGCTGGCCGCCGAAGAGCGGGGCTCGGGCCAGACGTAGCCGATGACCAGGACTTTGGTGGGAACGGAGTGGGACATCACTGGATTCTCGGCGCATAAAAAAGGGCGCAATTAAACCACAGTGATGTGTGCTCATCGCCAGTTCAGGTTGATCACGATTGCTCGGGTTCCAGCCAATGCTGGTAGATGCGCAGGACTATTCCAGTATGGATTTGACCTTGTCGCGTAACTGGTCAATCGAAAACGGTTTGCCGATGACATGCATGTCGCCGGGTACTTCGATAGTCTCGGCATAACCGCTGGCAAACAGGATGGGCAGAGCAGGGCGCAGCTGACGGGCCCTTTGAGAGAGTTCGCGACCATCCATGCCAGGCAGGCCGTGGTCGGTCATCATCAAATCGATGGCTTTGCCAGGATCCGCAAGGATTTCGAGTGCCGCGTTGCCGTCATCAGCCTCCAATACCGTGTATTCCAGCTCCTCCAGCACATCCACGATGAGCATGCGCACGATGTCGTCATCTTCTACGACAAGGATAGTGGAGGCATTGGCAGACATGGCAGGACTCTCAAAAATTGAAATCGGGGGATACCGGGCAAGCGAATTTTGCCGGACTCTTGCATGAGTAAGTGGCGCATAGCCACAAGTTCCCGAGCTGATACAAAAAAGAACAGGTCAGTGCGGTGCGGCAAGGATAACCGTTGGCGTCGTCCAATGCGCAGGCGTGTGTAGGAAAATGCCATCATTTGTGTGAGAAAAATGGATCCATGGCGGGGTTTTGGGGCAAACTCTCGGGTTTTCAACAGTTCGACAAGGCTGCCCCATGTCCTCTCCGTCCTCGGTTGATGAACAACGGTTCCGCAAACTTCTGAGTCGCAACGTCAGCCTGCCGCTGGGCGTCGGCGTGCTCAGCGCCGTGTTCTTCGTCTCGCTGATCACTTATTTGCTGTCGGTCATCCAATGGGTCGAGCACACCGACCGGGTGATCAATAACGCCAATGAGGCGGTGAAACTCACTGTCGATCTCGAAACCGGCATGCGCGGCTATCTGCTCAGCGGTGACGAGCACTTTCTTGACCCGTACGAAGTTGCCAAGCCGCGTATCGAGGTCGCTCTCAATACGTTGCTGGAGCTGACCGCCGATAATCCGGTGCAGACCGATCGCTTGCGCCGTTTGCAAGCCTTGCAGGTGGAATGGGCCAACTACGCGCAATCGATGATCGATCTGCAGCGCAGCAGTGGCGACTATCGCGGTGCGGTCAAGGCCGGGCGGGGCAAGCGCCTGACCGATGAAATCCGCAAGCAATTCGAGGACGTCATCGAGACCGAGCAAGTGCTGCGCGCCACGCGCAACGAGGATGTGCGCCGCACGACGATCTGGAGCATCACCCTTTACCTGATCTTCATCGTTGGCATCAGCGGTTTGCTGGCCTACATCGGCCGCCGTGATCTGCTAAACCTGTCGACCAACTACAGCGCCAACCTCGCGGCGCAACTGGCCAGCGCCGAACGCCTTGAGAAACAGGCGTGGCTGCGCAATGGCCAGACACAACTGGCCGAGCAGGTGCTGGGGCAACTGACGCTGAACCTGCTGGGGCGCAATATTCTGCAATTCTGCGCGCAATACCTTGGCACTGCCGTCGCCGCGCTTTATGTGCGCGAAGAACATGGCGGCCTCAAGCGCGTGGCGACTTATGGTTTCTCCCGCGAGCAGGAAGAGCTCAATCAAACGATTTACAGCGGCGAAGGCATCGTCGGCCAAGTGGCAGAACAGGCACGCCTGATCCGTCTCGACGCGGTCCCGGGCGACTATTTCAAAGTCAGCTCCGGTCTCGGCGCAGGCCTGCCGCACAGTGTGCTGGTGGTGCCGACCAGCGATGATGATCGGGTCAACGGTGTGATCGAACTGGGCTTCCTGCGTCCGCTGTCCGAGCGCGATATCGAACTGCTGGAACTGATTGCTGGCAACATCGGCACCTCGATCGAAGCGGCGCGTTACCGTCAGCGCTTGCAGGAAGTGCTCGCCGAAACCCAGCAGCTCAATGAAGAGCTGCAAGTGCAGCAGGAAGAGCTGAAGACTGCCAACGAAGAGCTGGAAGAACAGTCGCGGATTCTCAAGGAATCCCAGGCGCATCTGGAAACCCAGCAAGTGGAGCTGGAGCAGACCAACGAGCAGCTCGCCGAGCAGCGCGATGCGATGGACAAGAAAAACACCGAGCTGAATCATGCGCAGATCCAGCTTGAAGAGCGTGCCGAAGAGCTGCAACGCTCGAGCAAGTACAAGTCCGAATTCCTCGCCAACATGTCCCACGAACTGCGCACGCCGCTCAACAGTTCGCTGATTCTGGCCAAACTGTTGGCGGAAAACCCGCAGCAGAATCTGTCGGCGGAACAGGTCAAGTTCGCCGAATCGATCTATTCGGCCGGCAACGATCTGCTCAACCTGATCAACGACATTCTCGACATTTCCAAGGTCGAGGCCGGCAAGCTTGAAGTGATTGCCGAAAACACCCGCGTCGATCGTCTGGTCGACGGCTTGCGCTCGATGTTCGAACCGTTGGCGGCGGACAAGAAACTGGCCTTCAGCGTCGAGGTTCAGCCGGACGCACCGGGCTTGCTGTTCACCGACCGTCAGCGTCTGGAGCAGGTGATCAAGAACCTGCTGTCCAACGCGATCAAGTTCACCGAGCACGGCGCCGTGAGCCTGAGCATCACCGCGCAGCCGAATGATCACATCGCCTTCAGCGTCAAGGATTCCGGGATCGGTATCGCCGCGGATCAGCAGGAAAGTATCTTCGAGGCGTTCCGTCAGGCGGATGGCACCACCAATCGCAAGTACGGCGGCACCGGTCTGGGCCTGTCGATCTCGCGGGATCTGGCGACGTTGCTGGGCGGTTCGATCAGCGTCGACAGCGTGCCGGGGCAGGGCAGTACGTTTACGCTAGTGTTGCCGCGTCAGTATCACGAATTCGGTGAAACGCCGGCCGCGCCGCTGACCTTCCACCCGGCACCTGTGACGCCTGCGCCAGTTGCTGTTGCGGCTCCGCTCGCATCGGCGATTCCGGCAGTCATCCCGCGCTTTGCCGACGATCGCGACAAGGCACCGTTCGCCACCCGCTGCATTCTGGTGGTGGAGGACGAACCGAACTTCGCCCGTATCCTCTATGACCTGGCCCATGAGTTGGGCTACATGTGTCTGGTCGCCCACGGCGCTGACGAAGGTTACGACCTGGCGCGCGAATTCGTGCCGGATGCGATCCTGCTCGACATGCGCCTGCCGGATCATTCCGGTCTGACCGTGCTGCAACGCCTGAAAGAACGCGCCGAAACCCGGCACATTCCGGTGCACGTGATTTCCGTGGAAGACCGCGTCGAAGCCGCCATGCACATGGGCGCGATCGGCTACGCAGTGAAGCCGACCACCCGCGAAGAGCTCAAAGATGTGTTCGCCCGTCTCGAGGCCAAGCTGACGCAGAAGGTCAAACGCGTGCTGCTGGTCGAAGATGACGATCTGCAACGCGAAAGCATCGCGCGGCTGATTGGCGACGAAGACATTGAAATCACTGCGGTCGGCCTGGCTCAGGACGCTCTGGAATTGCTGCGCACGACCATCTACGACTGCATGGTCATTGATCTCAAGCTGCCGGACATGCTCGGCAACGATCTGCTCAAGCGCATGTCCACCGAGGACATCTGCTCGTTCCCGCCGGTCATCGTTTACACCGGACGCAACCTGACCCGCGACGAAGAGGCCGAACTGCGCAAGTATTCGCGCTCGATCATCATCAAGGGCGCACGCTCCCCGGAGCGGTTGCTCGATGAGGTCACACTCTTTCTGCACAAAGTCGAATCGCAGCTGTCCCATGAACGGCAGAAGATGCTCAAGACCGCGCGCAGCCGCGACAAGGTCTTTGAAGGTCGCAAAGTGCTGCTGGTGGACGACGATGTGCGCAACATCTTCGCCCTGACCAGCGCGCTGGAACACAAAGGCGCAGTCGTGGTGATCGGCCGTAATGGCCGCGAAGCGATTGAGAAACTTCATGAAGTCGAGGACATCGACCTGGTGCTGATGGACGTGATGATGCCGGAAATGGATGGCTTCGAAGCCACCATGGAAATCCGCAAGGATCCGCGCTGGCGCAAGCTGCCGATCATCGCGGTGACGGCCAAGGCCATGAAGGACGATCAGGAGCGCTGCCTGCAAGCGGGCGCCAACGATTACCTGGCCAAGCCCATCGACCTTGATCGTCTGTTCTCGCTGATACGTGTGTGGTTACCGAAAATGGAACGCATCTAGTGGAACGCAGCAGTTCAGCCGAGCGCAACAGCGAAATCGAATTACGCTTGTTGATCGAGGCGATTTACCTGAAATACAGCTATGACTTTCGCGACTACTCCGGCGCTTCGATCAAGCGCCGGGTGCAGCACGCGCTGAGTCAGTTCGAGTGCGCAACCATCTCGGCCCTGCAAGAAAAAGTCCTGCACGACCCGACGGCGTTCATGCAACTGCTGCAACTGCTGACGATCCCGGTCAGCGAGATGTTCCGCGATCCGTCGCATTTCCTGGCGATCCGCAACGAAGTGGTGCCGCTGCTGCGCACCTATCCGTCGCTGAAGATCTGGATTGCCGGATGCAGCACGGGCGAGGAGGTCTATTCGATGGCGATCCTGTTGCGCGAGGAAGGCCTGCTCGACCGCACGATCATTTACGCCACCGACATCAACCCGCGCTCGCTGGAGAAGGCCAAGCAAGGGATTTTCTCCATGGAAAACGTCCGCGCCTACACTGCCAACTATCAGCAGGCCGGCGGTCAGCGTTCGTTTGCCGATTACTACACGGCAGCCTACGGCTACGCGATTTTCGACAAGAGCCTGTGCGAGAACGTGACGTTCGCCGACCACAGCCTGGCCACCGACAGCGTGTTCTCCGAAACCCAGTTGATTTCCTGCCGCAACGTGCTGATCTATTTCAACAAGAAGTTGCAGGACCGGGCGTTCGGGCTGTTCCATGAATCGTTGTCGCATCGCGGCTTTCTGGTGCTGGGCAGCAAGGAAACCCTGGATTTTTCCAACTATTCGAACCAGTTCGAGGCGTTGGTCAAACAAGAACGGATCTACCGCAAATCATGAACGACACCCCGAGCCTGCCTCGCATCGAGGCCGTCGTGATCGGCGCCTCCGCAGGCGGTGTCGAGGCGTTGCTGACCCTGCTCGGGCCATTACGCAAAGGCTATGTGCTGCCGATCATCATCGTTCTGCATCTGCCGGAAGAACGCCGCAGTCATCTGGCCGAAGTGTTCTCCCGCCGTGTGGCGATGCCGGTCAAGGAAGCTGAAGACAAGCAGGACATTGAAGCCGGCACGGTGTATTTCGCCACGCCCGGTTATCACTTGTCGGTCGAAGCGGATCTCAGCCTGTCGCTGAGCCTCGAGGACCGCGTACATCATTCGCGGCCGTCTATTGATTACCTGTTTGAATCGGCCGCTGATGTTTACGGCGAGACACTCGCCGCTGTCCTGCTGACCGGCGCCAATCACGATGGCGCGCGCGGGTTGGCCTGCGTCAAGCACTGCGGCGGCCTGACCATTGTTCAAGACCCCGATGATGCACAAGTCGCCACCATGCCCCAGGCTGCACTGAACGTTCTGCAGCCGGATCATGTCCTACCCATTCACGGCATCGGCCGTCTGCTAGTCGAGCTGGAACGAATCGCATGCTGAGTAATATCCAAGCCAAACTGTTGATCGTTGACGATCTGCCAGAAAACCTGCTGGCGCTGGAAGCGCTGATCAAGCGCGAGGATCGCACGGTCTACAAGGCTCTGTCGGCGGACGAGGCACTGTCGCTGTTGCTGCAACACGAATTCGCCATGGCCATTCTCGACGTGCAGATGCCCGGCATGAACGGCTTCGAACTGGCCGAGTTGATGCGCGGCACCGAGAAGACCAAGAACATTCCGATCATTTTCGTCAGCGCCGCTGGCCGTGAACTCAACTACGCGTTCAAGGGCTACGAAAGCGGTGCGGTGGACTTCCTGCACAAGCCGCTGGACATTCATGCGGTGAAGAGCAAGGTTAACGTTTTCGTCGATCTGTATCGCCAGAGCAAGGCCATGAAACAGCAGGTCGAGGCGCTCGAGCAGGCCCGACGCGAGCAGGAAGCGCTGCTGCAACAGCTGCAAAGCACGCAGCTTGAGCTGGAACAAGCGGTGCGCATGCGCGATGACTTCATGTCCATCGTTGCGCACGAGGTGCGCACGCCGCTCAATGGTCTGATTCTTGAAACCCAGCTGCGCAAGATGCACCTGGCGCGGGATAACGCCGCGGCGTTCACCCTCGACAAGATGCAGGCGATGGTCGACCGCGATGAGCGGCAGATCAAAAGCCTGATTCGCCTGATCGAAGACATGCTCGATGTCTCGCGAATCCGCACCGGCAAACTGTCGATCCGCCCGAGTCGTTTCGATCTGGTGCAACTGGTCAGCAATCTGCTGCAAAATTTTGCACCGCAAATGGAAGCGGCGGAAACCAGCGTTTCCTTTGAGGCGTCCGAGCCGGTCGAAGGTTGCTGGGACGAGTTCCGCATCGAGCAAGTGGTGTCCAATCTGCTGACCAACGCCTTGCGTTACGGCGGTCGCAGCCCGATTCAGGTGCGCGTCTATCGCGAAGCTGACGAGGCTCGGGTCGAGGTCCAGGATCACGGCATCGGCATCAGCGCCGAGAACCAGAAGCGTATTTTTCAGCAGTTCGAACGGGTGTCCGCCAAGACGGTGGTGGCCGGGCTCGGGCTGGGTCTGTTCATTTCCGAGCAGATCGTCGCCGCCCATGGCGGCTCCATCGTCGTCGAGAGTGAAATCAACGAAGGCGCCCTGTTTCGCGTTTGTCTGCCGATCCAGGAAAACGGCATATCCGACGCAACCTCTGAGTGACCACACGGTCGTATCAGCAGCTATTGACCGAACAAAGGCTTCCCATGAGCGTAGATGCGCAAGATGTAGTACTCGTCGTCGAAGACGAACCGGTTATCTTGATGGTCCTGACGGATTACCTGTCAGGGCAGGGCTATCGCGTGTTGCAAGCGGAAAATGGCGAGCAGGCTTTCGAGATCCTCGCCAGCAAACCTCACCTGGACATGCTGATTACCGATTTCCGCCTGCCGGGCGGGATCTCCGGCGTGCAGATTGCCGAGCCAGCGGTGAAATTGCGACCGGACCTCAAAGTGATTTTCATCAGCGGCTACCCGCAGGAAATCCGTGAAACCGGCAGCCCGATCACCAGCAAGGCACCGATCCTGGAAAAACCGTTCGATCTGGATGTATTGCAGGAAAAGATTCAGGAGTTGCTGGCCTGATTGTCATGCAGGAGCTGCCGAGCCTTCGGCAGCTCCTGCATGAGAATCAGCTATTGATCATCTCGCGCACCTTGGCGGTGAGCAGATCAAAGGTGAAGGGCTTGGTGATCATCTGCATTCCCGAGTCGAGGAAGCCACCGCGCACCGCCGCGTGCTCGGCATAACCGGTGATGAACAACACTTTCAGACCTGGGCGATATTGCCGACCAACCTCCGCCAGTTGACGACCGTTCATCCCCGGTAGGCCAACATCGCTGATCAGCAGGTCGATGCGTTGCGTCGAGTTTAGAATCGGCATGGCGCCGTCGGCATCACCGGCCTCCACGAACGCATAACCCAACTCACTGAGCACGGCGCTGACCAACACGCGCACTGCCGGATCGTCTTCGACGATGAGTACGGTTTCGCCATCCATCGCATACGGAGCCTGCTGCGAATCCGAGACGGGAATTTCC
The DNA here is from genome assembly GCF_029959775.1 of Pseudomonas sp. PS01270. Classification (NCBI taxonomy): domain Bacteria; kingdom Pseudomonadati; phylum Pseudomonadota; class Gammaproteobacteria; order Pseudomonadales; family Pseudomonadaceae; genus Pseudomonas; species Pseudomonas sp. PS01270. Next base: position 8,566 of record NZ_JASCPT010000040.1, read on the forward strand.
ACTTCTTCACCACGGAAACGCGGCAGGTAGAGTTTTACCGTGGTGCCTTGATCGACTTCACTGTCGATCGACACATGCCCGCGCGACTGCTTGCTGAAGCCATAGATCATCGACAGTCCGAGGCCGGTGCCCTGGCCGATCGGCTTGGTCGTAAAGAACGGATCGAACGCGCGGCTGACCACACTCTGCGGCATGCCGCTGCCGTTGTCAGTGACGCTGAGCATCACGTAATCGCCCGGCTCCAGATTACTGTATGCAGCCGTGAAATCGCGATGCAGCACCTGGTTGCTGGTTTCCACCACCAGTTTGCCGCCCTCGGGCATCGCATCGCGGGCGTTGATTACCAGGTTGAGCAGGGCGCTTTCGAGTTGATTGGGATCGGCCTCGGCAACCCAGAGGTTGTCGTCCAGGCGCATTTCCAGATGAATGCTCTCATTGAGGCTGCGTTGCAGCAGCTCGCCCATCGACAGCACCAGCGTGTTCATCTGCACGGCTTTCGGGTCGAGCGATTGCCGGCGGGAGAACGCCAACAAGCGGTGAGTCAGGCCGGCGGCGCGGTTGGCGGAGGTCACGCCTAGATCGATCAGACTGTCGAGGTCTTCGGTGCGGCCCCGGGCCAGCCGTCGGCGCAGCAGTTCCAGGCTACCGATGATGCCGGTGAGCATATTGTTGAAGTCGTGAGCAATGCCGCCAGTCAGTTGGCCGACCGCTTCCATTTTCTGCGATTGGCGCAGCGCTTCTTCGTTGTGGCGAAGTTGTGCGGTGCGCTCTTCAACCTGTTGTTCGAGGGTTTCCAGAGTTGATTGCAGGCGTCGTTCGCTTTCACTCAGGTCGATCAGCCGATCCCGCGCTTCATATTGTCGTCGCCGCCCACGCAGGGCGGCAGAGACCAGACTGACCAGCGTCGCGGGATGGAAGGGGCGCTCGAGAAAAGTCACGTTGCCGAGCAGGGTGCTGAGACGCGACGGCGGACCTTGTTCATCGCCGCCATGATGAGTCAGCAGCACGATGGGCATGTCCGACCACGCGGGTTGCTGGTCAAGGTAGGCTATAAGCCCTTCCAGTTCCGGTCCGCGCAGCGCTTCAGCAGCAATCAGCAGCAACCCGGCGCCGACCTCCAGTTCCGTGCACAGAGCGGCGAGATTCGGCGCCACCATGCCGCCGTAACCGGCTTCGTTGAGAATCATCAACGCGATCTGGCTGTCACGACCCATGGGCGCCAGCACCAGCACCCGCTCGGCCAACGGCGTGTTGACCGTCACAAGCTTTCATCCTCAAGCAATGGATTGCTCGCTCCCATGTAGGTCGGCACGCCACGCAGCACGCCCTGGAAGGATTCCAGCGGTTGGCCGATGGTCATGCCACGCGAGGAGATCCGGTATTCACGGATGGTCGACTCGTGGTTGCCGGTACGTTTCTTGATAATCGAGATCGCCCGGCGGACTTTGCCGAGGGCTTCGAAGTAGCGCAACAGAATCACCGTGTCGGCCAGGTAAGTGATATCGACAGGCGCCTGCATATCGCCCACCAAGCCGTGCTGGGCGACCGTCATGAAAGTCGCCGCGCCTTTGCGGTTAAGGTACAGCAGCAGCTCGTGCATGTGCAGCACCAGCGCGTTTTCTTCCGGCATCGCTGCCTGATAGCCGTTGATGCTGTCGATCACCACGGTTTTGATACCCAGCTCATCGACGCAACGGCGCACGCGATGGGACAACTCACCGGGAGACAATTCGGCGGCGTCTACTTGTTCGATAAGCAGATTACCGGTGGCCTGCAAGGCTTTGAGGTCGATGCCCAGATGACGCATGCGTTCGAACAGCAGGCCCAGCTCTTCATCGAAAATGAACAGCGCGGCTTTTTCGCCTCGGGCCACCGCTGCGGCGGCGAAGATCATCGAAATCATTGATTTGCCGGTACCGGCCGGGCCGAGAATCAGCGTGCTGGAGCCGGTCTCGATGCCGCCGCCGAGCAGGGCGTCCATTTGCGGGATGCCGCTGGACAACTGCAGCCGCGCGTAGTCGCCGCGATGTTCCGCCGCTACCAGGCGTGGGAAAACATGGACGCCGTCGCCCATGATGGTGAAATCGTGGAAACCGCCACGGTATTTCTGCCCGCGATACTTGACCACTCGTACCCGGCGACGCTCGGCGCCGTAGCTTGGCGTCAGCTCTTCAAGGCGAATCACGCCGTGGGCGACACTGTGCACGGTCTTGTCGAGGGATTCGGTGGTCAGGTCATCGAGCAGCAGGACGGTGGCGTCGTAGCGCACAAAGTAGTGCTTGATCGCCAGAATCTGCCGACGATAGCGCAACGAGCTCTGCGCCAGCAGGCGGATCTCCGAAAGGCTGTCGAGCACTACACGGGTCGGTTTGAAGCGTTCGACCACTTCGAAAATCTGCCTGGTCGCCTCGCCCAGTTCAAGGTCCGAGGAATACAGCAGGCTTTGCTGGTGTTCGGCATTGAGCAGGCTTTCCGGCGGTGTCAGCTCGAAGATCTTGATGTTTTCGTTCAGCTCCCAGCCGTGGGAGAGCGCACCTTGACGCAGTTCTTTCTCGGTTTCCGAGAGAGTGATGTACAAGCAACGTTCCCCGGCCAGCGCACCGGCGCGGAGGAAATGCAAAGCCACGGTGGTTTTGCCGGTTCCGGGTTCCCCCTCGAGCAAAAACACATGGCCGCGAGACAGGCCACCGGCAAGGATGTCATCCAGACCTACAATGCCGACGGCGGCCTTTGCACTGATCAACTCGTTTGATGTAGTCAAAAAACGCCCTCTTATGACTAGGGTAATCCGGCGGCTGGCTTAAGTGAGCCGCCTGAATAACTTGACCTCAGGGCATGTTCACGGTTCCGCTTTTTCTTTCGACAGGTGGTTGATTGCACCCGCTTTACCTTGATTAAAGACCTTGTTGCAGGGCCGGGTCGTCCGGATTCAGCTGCTCCAGTTGCGCCAGCAGAATCTGCACATTCTGCAATTGGCCGCTTTCCTTCCAATAGTTGATCAACAACACCCGCGCCCTGCGGTCGGCGGGGTGGCGCTGAACGATTTCCTGCAATTGTTTCTGCGCCGCTTCCAGCTCTTCCGCGCTGTGCAGGGTGGTGGCGAGGTCGTAGCGATAATCCTTGTTGTCCGGTTCCAGCTCGACCGCTTTGGACAGGCCGAGCAGGGCATATTCGCGCTGGCCGTGGTGCAGCAGCCACAGGCCGAGGGCATGTTGCAGATAGGCCGAATCGGGCTGCGCCTTGAGCTGGCGGGCAAGCAACTGGCGAGCGGCATCGCTCTGGCCCTGGCGGTCGAGCACATCGATCTGCATGACCAGCGCTGGCAGGTTGCCCGGTTCCAGACGCAAGGTATTGTCCAACGCCTGTTGGGCCTGTTTGTATTCGGCGTTGTGAATATAGAGACGGGCCAGTTGAGCATAGTTGGCGGCGCTTTCCGGCTGGCTTTCCAAGGTCTGTTGCCAGCCGTCGATGGCCTGCTGTAGCGGTGCGAAATACAGGCCGAGCTCGTCCGGGGCCAGGCCGAGCAGGGCATTGATCGCGGCGAAACGGACAGCTTGTTCTTCATCATCGAGCAACGGTCCTAGCAGCAGACTGCGCTGCCCGCCGGGCACCAGACCGACGATGCTTTTGATCGCTGCGACGCGCACTTGCGGCGCTTCGTGATGCAAGTCGATGTCCGCCAGCTTCAACGCCTGCGGACTGGGGTAATTGGGCAGTTCGCCATGCAGCCAGACCCGGCGCTTGACCGAGATGTCCGGGCGGCCCAATTGCTGGTACAACTGGCGCGCCGCTCCGGGCTCACCGGTGCGCGCGGCGTTCAGCGCTTCGCTGTAGCCATGTTTGATAGCATCGGGGATGGTCGGAGTGCTGCTGCGCCAGGACAGCCAGACGACGCCGAGGATCAGTACGAGGCCTAGGCCGATCAGCAGGTTGCGGCGGGACTGAGTCATGCGGGGTTTCCGAAAGCTTCGAACTTGAGCAGAACGGCAAGCTTCGTTCAGCTTGGCGCGTGAGTCAAACCGTTGCCAGCGAATCGTCCTACAACACGTGTCGACTGTGAAATCCGTCAGGCTTTTGCTGCAATGTCTACGCTTGCAGAAGTCGTTTTAAAGAGAGTGCCCATGTCTGCGCTTTACACCTATTTCAAGGCTTTGATCCATCCCGGTCAGGCTGTTCTGCTGTTTGCCCTGCGGACCATCGCCGCCGGGCTGTTGACCCTTTATCTGGCGTTCATCTTCGATCTCGAACAGCCGAAGTGGTCAATCATGGCCGTGGTGATCGTCAGCCAGCCACTGGCAGGGATGGCACTGGCGCGCAGTTTCGGCCAGGTGATCGGCACCACCGTGGGTGCCGCGGTGGCGGTGCTGATCATGGCGATTTTCCCTCAGGCCCCGCTGCCGTTCATCACGACATTGGCGTTGTGGCTGGCGCTGTGCACGGCGGGCGGCACCTTGCTGCGCTACACCAGTTCCCAGGCGTTCGTGCTCAGTGGTTACACCGCTGTGGTCGTAGCTTTACTGGCGATTCCGGATCAGGACGGCACCTTTCTGCTGGCGGTCACCCGCGTCACCGAAACCCTGTTGGCGGTTGCCTGTGTCTGTGTGGTCAGTTTGCTGACGGCCCGGCCTGAAGCCGTCGCCAAGGGCTATTTCGCCAAAATCGATCAGGTCATAAAACTGGCGGCCAGCCACGCTGCCGAGGTGCTTCGTACGGAAGAAAGCGAAGCCGATTTCCAGCGTCGGCAGATGCAGCTGCTCGGTGAGATCAGCGCACTGGAAGGTTTGCGACGTCATTTGTATTTCGATGCTCCACGTTTGCGCAGTGCCGACAACCTGGTATTGCTGCTCGGCAATCAACTGATGCTGCTGACCTCGCGACTGACCGCGCTGCGTCATCAGCGTGAATTGCTCATCGAACGCTGGGAGGGCGATCTGCCGCTGGAGGTCCAGCAGCTGCGTGCCGAGGAACTGGCGTTGCTTGAGCAGCTGGCGCAACAGGGCCGCGCGCTGTCTGGTGCCGATCGGCAGCGTTTCGTTACCTTGCAGCAACAGTTCGAAGCATTGGCGTACAAGGCCGAGCAGCAATCCGAGAACATGAGCGCGACCCTGCGTTCATTGGCTTGGGCGCTGCGTTGGGAGCAGGCGCGCCTGTTGCAGCAACTTGAGCAGATCCTCGAACTGAGCGACGCGATTCAGGAAGGGCGCTCGGCCAGTTGTCTCTATCGCGGCCAGAGCAGTCCTTTGCATCTGGATTTCACCTTGGCTTCGATGAATGCGATTCGCGCCTTTACCGCGCTGTTGGTCAGCGGGTTGATCTGGATCGAAACGGCCTGGGATGGCGCGCGCGGCGGAATGATTCTGGTGGGGATTCTCTGCTCGCTGATGGCGACTTTTCCGCGTCCGCTGATGGCTGCGCAAAGCTATGCGCGAGGCTTGGGTCTGGCACTGGTGGTGTCGGCGTTCTATCAATTCATGCTGGTGCCGGCGATCAGTGATTTCGAGCTGCTGGCCTTGCTGCTGGCGCCGCTGCTATATGCCATTGCCGTGGGAATTTCCAGTCCGGCCACCGCCGGTATCGGCATGGGCCTTGGCCTCTCCAGTTTCCTCATGCTCGGACCGCAAAATACCGGCACTGGGCAGAATACGGCGATTCAATGGTTCGAATTCGCCGGCGCCTACGTCAGCGCAGCGATGCTGGCCCTGATCGTTTATGCGCTGATCTTCCCGTTCCGCCCGGGCTTGCGCATCCGCCGCCTGTACGGCGAAGCGCGGGAGCAGGTGTACCAACTGAGCAAAATGCCGGCGACCGATGAACAACAATTCGCTTTCGAGAGTCGGATGACCGATCGCCTGACCAGCATGCTCGGCCTGCTGCCAGCGGCGAACGATCGTGCCATGCAGCGCTTGTATGAAATCAGCCTGGCATGCGTGGCCTTGGGCGTGGCCATGCATCAGCTGCGGCAGCAGGCACAGAACAACGCGCTACTTACCGATGCGTTCGGCCAACGCCTGGCGTCGGCGTTGCGCAAGACCGGTCGTTTGGTTGCCGGTCGCGACGATGTCCAGCTTGCGGCGCTGCTGGCCACGTTGCACCAACTCGGAGATGAGCTGGACGAGCTGCACGCCACCAGTCATGAACATCTTTGGTCGGTGTTTCGCATGCGTGTGGCGCTGCTGATTGTGGTGTCGTTCCTTGAGCGGCACGGCGAATATTTGCAACCTCAAGCCCTGGAAGGAGAACCGCAACTTGCCCATTGATTTCGAAATTGGCGGGGTTTATCTGCCGCCGATTGCCCAGGCACTGTTACTGGCGATTCCGATTTTCATGTTGCTGGACTGGTGTCTGCGGCGCCTCGGCGTACTGCGCCTGGTGTGGCATGAAGCACTGTTCGAAGGCGCGCTGTACGCCTGTGTCTGCGCCACGCTGATTCTGTTGATGGGAGCTTGATGTCTTGAAAGCACTAGTTGCACGAATGATGACCGTGGCAGTGGTGATCCTGGCGATCGTCCTCGGCTGGTTCGCCTGGGAGTATTACACCCGCGCGCCGTGGACACGGGATGCTCGGGTGAGGGCGGATGTGGTGACGCTGTCGGCGGATGTTTCGGGGCGAATCGTCAAACTGGCAGTGCAGGACAACCAGCATGTCGACAAGGGCCAATTGTTGCTGGAGATCGATCCGGCGCGCTATCAACTGGCGGTCGAGCATGCCCGGCGTTCAGTGGAAGTGTCCAAGGCGTCGCTGGGGCAATCGCAAGCGGCAATCGTCGCCAGTGAAGCGTTGCTCAAACAACGTCAAAGCGAGGAGCGCCGCCGCCGCACGCTGAAGCAGGGCTTCGCGATTTCCGGTGAAGAATGGGAGAAGGCCAGTACCGACGTAGCGGTTGCCCAGGCAGATCTGCTGCGCAATCAGGCCAACCTCGGGCTGGCCGAAGCCAATGTGCAACTGGCAATTGCCGCGCTGACCCAAGCCGAACTGGACTTGCAGCGCACCCGCGTTGAATCGCCAGTGAGCGGTTACGTGACCAACCTGCTGACCCGCCAAGGTGATTACGCACAGGCGGGCGGGGCACTGTTGGCGCTGGTCGACAGCGATTCGTTCTATGTCAGTGGTTACTTCGAGGAAACCAAGCTGCCGCGAATCGAGGAGGGTGATCGGGTACGCATTCAATTGATGAGCGGTGAGCGTTTCGGCGGCACGGTAGAAAGCATCGCCTTCGCCATCGCCGACCGCGAAAACGCGCCGGGCAGTCGTCTGCTGGCGAACATCAACCCGAGTTACACCTGGGTGAAACTGGCGCAACGGGTGCCAGTGCGCATTGGCATTGATGGTGACTTTGCCGGCAAGCATCGCCTGCGCGCCGGTACCACCGCCACCGTCACCGTCCTGGAACCCTGATCCCCGGTAGGAGCTGTGTTGATCGTTCCCACTCTCCGCGTGGGAATGCAGCCCGTGACGCTCCGCGTCACTGGACGCGGAGCGTCCCTTGAGGCGTTCCCACGCGGAGCGTGGGAACGATCAAATCCCAGTGCTGCAAACAGGCATAAAAAAACCCCGCGACCGAATGATACGCGGGGCAAAAAATTTGGTTGGTTGCGGCCAACCAAAGGAGCTCTTTAACAATCTTTACTTGCTGGCAACTGTCTCCGGTTGCCAGCCACCGCCGAGGGCCTTGTAGATTGCGACGATGCCGCGATACAGCTCGACTTCGGCCTGTGCCTGACTGTCTTCGGCGTTCAGGCGCTCACGCTGGGCGTCGAGCAGGACGAGGAAATCGGTGGTGCCTTCGCGATAACGGATTTCTGCCAGATCGGCGGCCTTGCGACTCGATTCGCTCTGACGGATCAGCGAGATCAGACGTTGCTGACGCTTGCCGTAATCGCTGAAAGCGTTTTCCGATTCTTCCAGCGCCAACAGCACCTGTTGCTCGTAGTTGGCCAGTGCGCCTTCGGCGTCAGCATCGGCGCCGCGCAAGCGGGCGCGGACGCTACCCAAGTCAAACGCCGCCCAGGTGATGCTCGGGCCGAGCGCCCAAGCGTTGGCCGCCGAAGAACCGATCTGCGAGCCACGTCCGGCGGTCCAGCCGAGGAAGCCGCTGAGGCTGACGCGGGGGAACAGATCGGCTTTGGCCACGCCGATACGCGCGGTGGCCGAAGCCAGTTGCCGCTCGGCGCTGAGGATGTCCGGACGACGTTGCAGCAGTTCACCCGGATCACCGATCGGCAGCGCCTTGGCGATGGCCGGCAGATCTTTCGGGCTGAGGTCGACGGTCAGCTTGTCCGGGCGTTCGCCGAGCAGGGTGGCGATACGGTTTTTCTGCCGAACCTGTTCCGCCTGCAACTGCGGCACGGTGGCTTCGACGTTGGCCAGACGCGCATCGGCGCGCTCGACATCAAGCTGATCACCGACACCGGCGTCACGCAGGCTGATGGTGATCTTGCGCGACTCCTGCTGGTTGTTCAGGTTGGCCACGGCGATTTTTTCCCGCAGTTGGGCACCGCGCAGTTGACCGTAAGCGTCGACCAGTTCGGCAATCATGGTGACTTGCAACTGATACAGATCGGCTTCGGCGGCCTGCTGGTCGGCATCACTGGCTTCCAGATTGCGCTGGATGCGGCCGAACAGATCGAGCTCCCAGGCCATGTCCAGACCGAGGTCATAACGTTCGCTATTGACGCGGTCGGTGGTCTGGCCGGGAATCTGGCCCTTGCCCAGGTCGCTGCTGGCGCGGCTGGTGATGGTCGGCATCGCGTCGTTGCTGGCGTCGTCGCGGATCGCCCGAGCGGCTTTCCAGCGGGCGAACGCCACGCGCAGTTCACGGTTGCCTTGCAGCGACTGGCTCACCAACTGGTTCAGGGTCGGATCATCGAATTGCTGCCACCAGATGCCTTCGAATTTCGAGCGGTCGAAGTTCTTTTGTCCGGCGGCGCCGTCGGTGGCGGTCGTGATGTTGGCCGCCTCCGTGGCCGGGGTCTTGTAGTCGGGGCCGACGGCGCAGGCGCTGAGGGCCAGCACCAGCAGACTCGGCAGGAAGACTTTCAGACTCATTGTTGCGCCTCCAATTGCAGGGCTTTGGCTGCTTTGCGCTGCTCGCCGCGTTCGACAAAGTTACGGATCAGTACGTAGAACACTGGCGTCAGTAGCAGACCGAAGAAGGTCACCCCGAGCATCCCGGAGAACACCGCCACACCCATGGCGTGACGCATCTCGGCACCGGCACCGCTGGAGAACACCAGTGGCACCACACCCATGATGAACGCGAACGAGGTCATCAGGATCGGCCGCAGACGCAGGCGGCAGGCTTCCAGTACCGCAGCGAGCGGATCGAGGCCTTCTTCCTGTTTATCCTTGGCGAACTCGACGATGAGAATCGCGTTTTTACAGGCAAGTCCTACCAGTACGATCAAGCCGATCTGGGTGAAGATGTTGTTGTCACCGCCGGAGATGATCACACCCGTAATGGCCGACAGCAGGGTCATCGGTACGATCAGGATCACCGCCAGTGGCAGGCTCCAGCTTTCGTATTGTGCGGCGAGCACCAGGAACGCCAGCAGCACGCAGAGCGGGAACACGAACAGCGCGGTGTTGCCGGACAGAATCTGCTGGTAGGTCAGGTCGGTCCACTCGTAGGTCATGCCGTTCGGAAGTTCTTCCTTGAGCAGTTTCTCGATGGCTTTTTCCGCCTGGCCGGAGCTGTAGCCCGGGGCTGCGGCACCGTTGATTTCAGCGGTGATGAAGCCGTTGTAGTGCATCACGCGATCCGGTCCCGAGGTGTCGCTGACCTTGATGAAGGTCGCCAGCGGGATCATTTCGCCTTTGTTGTTGCGTACTTTCAGCTGACCAATCTGATCGGATTCAAGGCGGAACTGCTGTTCGGCCTGAACGTTGACCTGATAGGTGCGCCCGAAGCGGTTGAAGTCGTTGGCATACAGCGAACCCAGATAGATCTGCAGGGTGTCGAAGATGTCGCTGACGGCCACGCCATGGGTCTTGGCTTTTTCACGGTCGATAGCGGCATCGACCTGCGGCACGTTCACCGTGTAGCTGGTGAACAGGCCGGCCAGTTCCGGCACGTTGTGGCTTTTGTTGATGATGTTCATGGTTTCTTTGTACAGCTCGTCGTAGCCGAGGTTGCCCCGGTCTTCGATCTGCAGGCGGAAACCGCCAATGGTGCCCAGGCCTTGTACCGGCGGTGGCGGGAAGATCGCCATGTACGCTTCCTGAATGTTCGCGTACTGGCCGTTCAAGGCGCCGGCAATCGCACCGGCGGACATGCTCGGGTCTTTACGCTCGTCGAACGGTTTCAGCGTCACGAAGACGATGCCGGCGTTCGGGCTGTTGGTGAAGCCGTTGATCGACAGGCCCGGGAACGCTACGGCGCTTTCCACGCCCGGCTGTTTCAGCGCGAGGTCGGACATGCGCTTGATCACGTCTTCGGTGCGATCCAGGCTCGCGGCATCCGGCAATTGCGCGAAGGCCACCAGGTATTGCTTGTCCTGACCGGGTACGAAACCGGTCGGCGTGCTGGAGAAACCGAAGAAGGTCAGCACCATCAGGCCTGCATACACGAGCAGGGCGATGCCGCTGCTACGGATGACCCGGCGCACGGTGCCGACGTAGCCATGACTGGCACGGTCGAAGAAACGGTTGAACGGACGGAACAGCCAGCCGCCGAAGATCTTGTCGAGCACTTTCGAGAAGCGGTCTTTCGGCGCGTCGTGGCTTTTCAGCAACACAGCGGCCAATGCTGGCGACAGGGTCAGCGAGTTGAACGCCGAGATCACTGTCGAGATAGCGATGGTCAGTGCGAACTGTTTGTAGAACTGCCCGGTGAGGCCGGAAATGAACGCCGCTGGAATGAACACCGCACACAGCACCAGTGCGGTGGCCACGATCGGCCCGGTCACCTCCCGCATGGCGCGCTTGGTCGCTTCGACCGGCGTCAATCCGAGTTCGATGTTCCGTTCGACGTTTTCCACCACGACGATGGCGTCATCCACCACGATACCGATGGCCAGTACCAGGCCAAACAGCGACAGGGCGTTGAGCGAGAAACCGAACAGGTGCATGACCGCAAACGTACCGATCAACGATACCGGCACCGCCACCAACGGGATGATCGAGGCGCGCCAGGTCTGCAGGAACAGAATCACCACCAGCACCACGAGGATCAGCGCTTCGAACAGGGTGTGCACCACCGCCTCGATCGAACCACGAACGAAGATCGTCGGGTCATACACGATGCTGTAGTCCATGCCCTGCGGGAAGCCTTTCTTCAGCTCTTCCATCTTGCCGCGCACTTCGTTGGAAATGTCGATGGCGTTGGAGCCGGGACGCTGGAAGATCGGGATCGCCACCGCCGGCTGATTGTTCAGCAGCGAGCGCAAGGCGTATTGGCTGGAGCCCAGTTCAATGCGCGCGATGTCCTTCAGGCGAGTGATCTCACCGTCGTCGCCAGCGCGAATGACGATATTCTCGAACTCTTCTTCGGAAACCAGACGGCCTTGGGTGTTGACCGACAGCTGGAAGCTTTGCGCGGTCGGGGCAGGGGGCGCGCCCAGTTGACCGGCGGCGACCTGACGGTTCTGCTCGCGAATCGCGGTCACCACATCGGTGGCGGTCAGATTGCGCGAAGCGGTCTTGTTCGGATCAAGCCAGACGCGCAGCGAGTAGTCGCCCATACCGAACAACTGCACGTCACCGACACCACCCAGGCGAGCCAGCTCATCCTTGATGTTGAGGATCGCGTAGTTGGACAGGTAGAGCATGTCGTAGCGCTTGTCCGGTGAGGTCAAGTGCACAACCATGGTCAGGTCGGGCGAAGCCTTGTCGACGGTGATACCGATGCGCGTCACTTCCTCAGGAAGCTTTGGCTCGGTCCGGGTCACCCGGTTCTGCACCTGCACCTGCGCGTTGTCCAGGTCAGTGCCCAGGGCGAAGGTGATGGTCAGGGTGATCTTGCCGTCAGCAGTCGATTGCGAGGACATGTACAGCATGTTCTCGACGCCGGTGATGGCCTGCTCCAGCGGAGCGGCCACGGTTTCACCGATGACTTTGGGGTTGGCGCCGGGGAAGTTGGCGCGCACGACCACGGTCGGCGGCACGACTTCCGGGTATTCGCTGATCGGCAACTGGAACAGCGAGATCGCACCGGCGATCAGGATCAACAGCGACAGCACCGCTGCAAAGATCGGCCGGGAAATGAAGAATTGGGAGAAATTCATCGGAGTTGTCGTCCCTTAACCGCGTGGGGTCGTAGCGGCCAGCTTCGCAGCCGAACCCGATGCACCCTTGGCAGGGGCAACTTTGGGCAGGTTGCTGGCTTCCAGCGCTTGACGTTGTTGAGCGAGGGCGGCGAGGGTCTGCTCGCTGGCCATCGGAATCACCTCAGGGGTGACCGGTGAGCCAGGACGAACCCGTTGCAGACCCTTGACGATGATGGTGTCGTCCTTGTTCAGACCGTTGCGGACGATGCGCAGGCCTTCGATTTTCGGACCGAGTTCGACGGCGCGGTAGGCAGTCTTGTTGTCGCCATCCATCACCAGCACGAACTTCTTGCCCAGGTCAGTGCCCACGGCTTCGTCATTGATCAGCATGGCGTTGTAGGTGCCGCTGCCGACCAGTTTCAGCCGCGCGTACAAGCCCGGGGTGTAGGTGCCGTCAGCGTTGTCGAAGACTGCGCGACCACGGATGGTGCCGGTTTTCGGATTGACCTGGTTGTCGACGAAGTTCATCTGGCCCAGGTGCGGGTTGCCGTCTTCGTTGGACAGGCCCATGTACACCGGCGTGGTTGCGCCGCGCTGGCCGTTGCGGGCCAGTTGGGTGTATTTGAGGAACACGCGTTCGTCGGCGTCGAAGTAGGCGTAGACCTTGTCGGTGGAGACGACGCTGGTCAGCGCGGTGGTGTCGGCGGTCACCAGGTTGCCGGCAGTGATTTCGGCGCGGCTGACGCGGCCGCTGATCGGTGCGGTCACGCGGGTGAAGCTCAGATTCAGTTTGGCCAGGTCCAGTTGTGCCTGCAGGGCACCAACTGCGGCGCGGGCCTCTTGGGCGGCGCTGGTGCGCGAGTCGGCCAGTTCAGCGGAAATGGCGTTGCTGGCACGCAGACGTTCACCGCGAGCGGCTTCGTTTTCGCTGCGAGTGGCGGTGGCGCGAGCTTGAGCAACCAGAGCTTCGAGGCGGCGTACCTCGGCCTGGAACGGACGCGGGTCGATCTGGAACAGCAGGTCGCCTTTTTTGACCAGCGCGCCTTCGGTGAACGCGACCTGATCGATCTGGCCCGAAACCCGTGGGCGGATTTCAACGGTTTCCGGCGCTTCGAGGCGCCCGGTAAATTCGTCCCACTCGTTGACCGGTTGTTCCAGCACCTTGGCCACGCTGACTTTGGCAGCGGGCGGGGCGCCGGCAGTCTCCGGAGTTTTGCCGCAGGCGCTCATCACCAGTACGGCCAGCATGGCCAACGGGAAGCGCAAATGTTTGAGTGATTGTTCCATGGATGCAATCCGCCGAAGTATTGAAGATGGGCGGATGATGCTCGGCGCGGGTGTGATGGCACGAATCGAATGAAGCAAAGGTAACTATCATTCGGAATGATATAAGCTCCGAGACAGCCCTCTAGCATGCACCTTTCGTTAGGGTGCTAACAATGTGTTTTCATGCAAATCTGTCTTGCGTGACGAGCAATGATCGAGCAAGGCCTTTGTGAGAAGGGAGCCATATATAAAGAAACGGCCATGAAGGCCGTTTCGATCCGCGACTGCGGCTATTGATCAGTTGAAGCCTTTGCGGTTGGCACCGAAGCGATTGGGACCAGGCTGGCTGTCTTGCGCCAGAAACACGATGTTGACGATGGGCAGCAGAATCCACCAGCCGCTGCGGTCAGTGTCGTGCATGCGTCGTACACCAACGGCGAGGCTCGGCAACAGCATTGCCAGGTTGTACAGGCTCTGCAAGGCGCCACCGGTCTTGAGCATGGCGTCAAAAACGCTCATGACAATAGCGATGCCCATGTTGATCAGAAAAAACATCCAGTATTCACGGCGCGTGGCGCGTCCGGTGAACACGGCATATTTCTTCAGTGCCTCCACGTATGGGTTGCCGCTCGCCATGACGGGGCCACTGGCAATGGAATGCAGTGGCGCTTGAGGTGCGCCGCATTGGGGGCATGCCAATGCCAGAGTACTTATTTCCTTGGCGCAACCACGGCAGAAAACCAGGCTCATGTTTTTTTCCCTAAAAAATGGTCAGTCGAAAGACGGGACAGATACATCCCGGTGTTTTCGTTGGTGCAGATGTCGTCGCCAACGAGAGCAGAGACTGAATGCCCGACTCTCCATTGGCGGGGCGGCGGTAATCTAATCGTTACCATAAGGTTTGTCATCGGCTCTCGGCTTACGATTTGTGGGTCTGCGGCTAAACCCAAACCCGATCGTCACCAAATCCACTTGGGGCCAGAGGCATGCGAACGCATTTCGCTCTAACATGAGCTGATATTCATGCCGTCAGCTTCTGCCATCCCCGGGACTCTCATATATGCGCAACCTGCCCCCGACCGCGACCCTGCGGGCTTTCGAAGTGGCCACCCGGCACCCGACGTTCACGGCTGCCGCTCAAGAACTGCACGTAACCCAAAGCGCCGTCAGTCATCAGCTCCGGCACCTTGAAGAACTTTGGGGCTTGCAATTGTTCGAGCGCGGCAAGGCGTTACGCCTTACAACAGCGGGGGCGACGCTGGCGCCGATCGTGCGCGAGTTTTTCATGAGCCTTGAAGCAACGCTGGAGGATCTGCGCGAGCAAAAGGACAGGGTTCGCCTGTCGGTCAGCACCACTTATTCGTTTGCCTTGAAGTGGCTGCTGCCACGCTTGCCGAATCTGTCGCGCCTGCACCCGGAGCTGTTGGTGTCGCTAGATACCACGGACACGATCATCCATTTCGCCAGCGGCGAAGCCGATGTCGCCATTCGCTTGGGCAAAGGCAATTATCCCGGTCTGTATTCGGAGTTTCTGTTCGGTGAGCAGGTGTTTCCCGTGGCCAGTCCCGAACTGCTGCAGCGCGTCGGCAGGCCGGGCAGTCCCGCCGATTTGCTGCAGATGCCATTGCTGATTCGCGACGGCGCCGAGTTGGCGCCGAAATGGGAGGTGTGGTTTGAATCCGTCGGGCTGGCATTTTCGCCGCTGCGCGAAAGCGTAAGGTTTGGCGACACCAACATGACTGTCGAAGCTGCATTGCTCGGCCAGGGTGTGGCGCTGGTGCGCAGCGGCCATGTCGAAAATGAAATCGGCGACGGCCGCTTGGTAAGGCTGTTCGATGTGCCGTTCACATCGCCGCTTGCCTATTATTTCGTCTGTCCCAAAGGCATCGAAGCCCAGCCGCATATCCTCAAATTTCGCGAGTGGTTGCTCAGTGAGGCGTTGAAAGTGCAGGGCGCGCAGCACTGAGTCATGAGGTATTGCTCATGACTGGATGAAGAGACTTCTCTGTAATGTGGGCTGCAGCGATGACTAAAATGCCGCATGCCAATCCATCTCGTACTCCTCGTTCTGTTCGCCGCGCTCCTGCACGCCAGCTGGAACGCGCTGCTGCGCGGCGGTGCCGATCGGCTCTGGTCGATGACAATAATGTGCGTGGCCATCGCCATCGTCTGCCTCATTGCCACCTTTTTTATGGCCGCGCCTGCACCTGAGAGCTGGGGGTATGCGCTGCTCTCGGCACTGCTGCATGTCGGCTACAACCTGTTCCTGGTGCGCAGCTATCGGGTCGGCGATCTAGGGCAGATATATCCGATTTCCCGCGGCTCGTCACCGGCGCTGATCACCCTCGGCGCCGCGCTGTTTGCCGGCGAAACCATTACTCCCGCTGAGCTGCTCGGCATCGGTCTGGTATCCGGCGGAATCATTTCCCTGGCCTTTCGCGGGCGCAGCCTGTCGGTGCCGAGCCTGCCGTATGCGCTGGGCACCGGTTGTTTCATCGCCGCCTACAGCGTCGTCGATGGCATTGGCGCCAGGCTTTCCGGTGCGCCGCTCGCGTACACGGTGTGGATGAGCGCCCTGTGGGGCGTGCTGATGCCGCTGGTGTATATCGGCCTGCGCGACGTCCGCAGTCTATTTTCCGTACGGCCCGGAATGCTGACCGCTGTGGTCGGCGGACTGGTCTCGTTGCTGGCCTACGCAATCGTTATCTACGCCATGAACGAAGCGCCACTGGGCGCGGTGTCGGCCTTGCGCGAAACCAGCGTGTTGTTTGCCGCATTGCTCGGCTATTTGTTCCTCGGTGAAAAGCTCACCGTCCGCAGGATGCTGGCGTGCGTGGTCATCGCCAGCGGCGCCATCATCATCGGCTGACACAGCCCAACTGCTCAGGAGAACGTCGCATGGATAACGTCTCGCAAGCACCGCTGATTCTGATCACCGGCGGCAGTCGCGGAGTCGGCGCCGCCACCGCCCGACTCGCTGCCGCGCAAGGCTACGACGTCGCCATCAGCTACGTCGCCAACGAGTCCGCCGCGCTGGCGGTGGTGGCGGATATCGAAGCATTGGGGCGCAAAGGCCTCGCGGTGCGTGCTGACAGTGCTGACCCCGAGCAGGTTGCTGAACTCTTCTCGGCTCTCGATTGCTCATTTGGACGGATCGACGTTCTGGTCAATAACGCTGGCGTTCTGGCAAAACAGTCACGCATGGAGGACCTGAGCTTTGAACGCATGCAGCGCATCTTCGCGGTCAATGCTCTGGGACCGATCCTGTGCGCGCAGCAAGCGGTGAAGCGCATGGCTTATCGGCACGGCGGCACAGGTGGGGCAGTGATCAACGTTTCTTCTGCCTCGGCGCGCTTGGGCAGCCCCAATGAATACGTCGACTACGCAGCGTCGAAAGGCGCACTGGAAACCTTCACGATCGGCTTTGCCAAGGAAGTCGCGCGGGAAGGGATCAGGGTCAACTGCATTCGCCCGGGGCACATCTATACCGACATGCACGCCAGCGGCGGCGAACCGGGGCGGGTGGATCGCGTGAAGGAGTCGATCCCGATGGGGCGGGGCGGTCAGCCGGAAGAGGTGGCGCGGGCCATCTTGTGGCTGGCCAGCGCGGAGGCCTCGTTTGTCACGGGTACTTTTCTGGATGTGACTGGCGGCAAGTGATTCGGGTCGGGAAAGAGGCTAAAGGGCTTTCAGGGTCGAGATTCAGAGGGGGCGCCTGATCTTCCTGTTCTTGGCCAGTCAGGTCATGGGGTCAGGTGGTTGATCAGCCGCAGGCAAGTGCAAATGCGCTTCCATGGCGTCATGAAGGAGTCTGACGACCTCGATCACGTCGTCATTTGCCACGCGATAGAACACGATATGGCGCGGGCTCTTGACCGTTCCATGAGTGGGTTTCGCCTGCTGGCGCGAATAGATGAGGTGATAGCTGCGGAGGCCTGGTGCAAGCTCATCGCGGTCATGGCTGCCAATGCGATAAGGCTTGTCGGCCAGCGCTTGGAGCGCTGCAAGGATCAGCGCTTGGTAGCGCTGGCGGGCCTGGTCGCCGAACTGGGTATGCGAGAGTCTGAGTATGTCGACAATGTCGGCGCGCGCGGGGTTGGAAATCCGATATCGCGGCATCCTCAGTGTTTCTCGCGCGCGGGGAGGGAAGCCTCTTGGCTCAAGCCTTCAAGGTAATGTTCCAGATCCCCTTCGTTCACCTGAGTAAAACGCCCACGCTCAAGATCCATGATGCCGATCGAGGTCGCCTGACGCAGTGCCTCGATTTTTGCGGTATCTTCGGCGACGCGCTGCTCCAACAGCCGCAAGCCTTCGCGCATTACCTCACTGGCATTCTGATACCGGCCTGACTGGACAAGGTCATGAATAACCTGTTCCTGGTGAGGAGTGAGCACTACGTTTCGGGTCGCCATAATTATCTCCAGTGCTGGCCAAACCGGTACTTACGAACATTGGCATATTATGCCAATTTGCCCGCCCGGATATTGAATCGGGATCTGATTCCGACGGGGTGCGTTCTACGGCACTTCCGATAAAGCACCCTAGCCGACGATACCTAAAGACTATCCGGATCCCCGAAAAACATCTGAATCCGCGACCTCAACCACCGCTCTCCCGGGTCGTTATCCTGCGACCCACGCCAGGCCATGTGCAATTCAAATGTCCGCGTCGGCAGTGGCGGATCCTCAGCACGCAAACCGCCAGCTGCCGTCAGTGCCTCAGCCGTGTAATCCGGCACGGTCGCGACGATATCGGTGCCCGCCAGCAGCGTGCCGAGTCCGTTGAACTGTGGCACCGCCAGCACCACGTGCCGTTTGCGTCCGAGTTTTTCCAGTTCTTCATCGACAAAACCACTGAGGTCGCCAGCGAACGACACCAGTGCGTGCGGTCGGGCGCAGTAGTCGTCGAGGCTCAACGGCCCCGGCACGGTGTCGGCGCGCAGCAGCTTCGGTGCGCTGCGGCGCAGGACCTTGCGCTTGGCGTTGGCCGGCAGGTCGGTGGTGTAGCTGACGCCGATCGAAATCTCGCCGGAGGCGAGCAGGCCCGGCATCAAGATGTAGTTGACCCGCCGCACGACGAGGACGATGCCCGGTGCTTCGGCGCGCAGGCGCTTGAGCAGCATGGGCAGCAGGGCGAATTCGACGTCGTCGGATAATCCAATGCGGAACACCGACGTGCTGGTCGCCGGATCGAAATCGGCGGCGCGACTGACGGCGGTCGAGATCGAATCAAGGGCGGGCGAGAGCAGGGCGAAGATTTCCACCGCGCGGGCGGACGGCTCCATGCTGCGGCCGGTGCGGACAAACAAGGGATCGTCAAACAGGCTGCGCAGACGCGACAGCGCCGCACTGATAGCCGGTTGGCCGAGGAACAATTTTTCCGCGGCCCGAGTCACACTGCGTTCGTGCATCAATGTTTCGAACACGATCAGCAGGTTCAGGTCGACACGACGCAGGTCATTACGATTCATCTGGAGTCCTGGCAGAGTCATCAAACTTGACGAGGGCGACCATATGAGAACAATGGCCGGCATGAATCTTACGGGGAAAGGCTGGTACTCTGCACCGGAAAATTCAGCTTTACTGCGACGGTGGCAGGCCTTTTTTCATGGATTTTGCCAATGCCGCCCTTGATGCGGAATCAATGACAGGCATGTCGACTATTAATAGCCACTGATGGTCTTGGGTCGAAAGCCCAGATAGAGTTCATGGCATTAGAGGTTACTTTGACGAGGTTTGCGATGTCCCGCACGATCCGTTTTCACAAGTTTGGTCCGGCCGAGGTGCTCAAATGCGAAGAGCATGCGGCTGCTCAGCCAGGTCCTGGCGAAGTGCAGGTGCGTGTCGAGGCAATCGGCATCAGTTGGTACGACACTCTGTGGCGCCAGAATCTGGCGTCGTCTCAGGCACGTCTGCCTTCGGGCCTCGGTCATGAAATGGCTGGCGTGGTCACTGCGGTGGGCGCTGATGTCGACGACCTGTCCGTCGGCGACAAAGTGGCCAGTTTTCCAGCGGAAAGCCCGAACGACTATCCGGTTTACGGCGAGTCGATCGTTCTGCCGCGCACCGCGCTGACCCGTTATCCCGATGTGCTCAGCCCGATCGAAGCGAGCGTGCACTACACGCCGCTGCTGATTGCCTACTTCGCTTATGCCGATCTGGCGCGGGTCAAACCGGGTCAATTTGCGCTGGTGACTGACGCCAGCCACTGCGCCGGCCCGTCGTTTGTGCAATTGGGCAAAGCGCTGGGTGTGCGAGTGATCGCCGCGACCAAATCGGCGGAGGAGCGTGAGTACCTGCTGTCCCTCGGTGCGGAGAAGGTCATCGTCACCGAAGAGGAAGATCTGTTGATGCGCATCAACAAGATCACCGACAACCGCGGCGTCGATGTGGTGTTCGATGGTCTTGGCGGCCCGCAGATGTCGTTGCTTGGCGATGTGCTGGCGCCACGCGGCAGTCTGGTGCTGTACGGGCTGCAAGGTGGTAACCAGACCCCGTTCCCGGCGTGTGCGGCGTTTCAGAAGAACATCCAGTTCTTCGTGCATTGCATCGGCAACTTCACCGGCAAGCCGGAGCTGGGCATTGTCCAGGACCACGTCGCTCTGCAGCGTGCTTTGCGTGACATCAACCAGTTGACCGCTGACCGCGTGCTCCTGCCGCTCAAGACTCGTGTATTCGCGTTCAACGAGTTCGTCGAAGCGCATCGCTACATGGACGAATGCCCATGCCGCGAGCGAGTGGCCCTGCAAGTGGAAACCGCGTAAATCCGCTCATCAGAGTCCGTGGCCGTCACGGACTCTTTTCTGTTTAGATCCTCCGCTGTCAGTAAACCCTTCCCGATATCGAAGCATCGACCCTTCAGCAACTGAACTGGTTTTTGCCTTCGATCTGTATCTTCTAATCACACTATAAGCACTGATAATTGAATGATTACTTTCATCTCAAGGAATGAGCTATGGCTGTGCATTCAATTTGTCCAAGGCAATATCAAATGGCTGGCTCGGCTGGCTTCGTCAATTTCTGTTTAATTGCTGTAGGGCGTTTCGGAAGTTGCTTCTCCTTTTCTTGTAATGATTTGTCGTGGGACGTTGTGGGAAGTTTCCTCAGATCATTTTCGAATGGCGAAAGCCCAATGAATACGGGTGGTTGAGCGTGACGCTTGGCATCTGGATGGCTTTATTCAGGTGAAGTGTTTCAAATAACTACAACTTTGTAAGTGTTAGCATTTCAGCGTCTATTACTTATTGATCCAATTGCCGCGCGCCCATTGTCATGTCTGCGCGGCATGAAACTTTTGATACCGGGTAAATACCGATGAGCACGATCCATGATCAGGCAATGAACTATGTCTATCAGCAAGTATTGCAGCGTCTGCTGAGTTTCTTTTCCCGAGCCGAGCGCACGGCATTGCAGTTGTTGATACAGCGCCTGGTGGTGGCCGCTGGCGGCATGGAAAACATCGGGCAATTCAAGGTGCTGGTGCCTCAGTCCGGCCTGCGTGACGGCTGCTACACCCTGGCCTTGCTCCGCGCCGCACAGCTGACCATCGCCGGACGTGCTCCGGCGACCTTCCAGTTGCGCGTGGCTTCCCTGCGCTGGAGTGGCGACAGCCCGCTCGCCCTGCAAAACCTGCATCGCAGCTACAGCGCGCTATTCCTTTATGACGATCCACGGGTCGAGGTGCTGATGGTGGATAACCGCGAAGTGCTGCCGTTCGACCATCGCACGCCTGTGAGCAACGAAGGGCGTGAGGCCAGCCGCGTCAATCTGCTGCTGGTCGGGCACTGTCGCACCTGGCTGGAAACGCCTGAATTATGGGATGACGCCTACCTGGCGACGGCCGGGTACTACAGCCAGATCGCCCGCTGGAACAATGGTGTCGACGCCATGATCAGCACTGAAACCAAAGGCAGTCAGCAGCATTTCCTCGAAGGCCTGAACCGTGCAATGCAGCGAGTGGCAATAGCCGGTCCAGAACTGGTCAATGCCGGATTCGAAGCGCTTTTTCCGCTGCTCGACGGGCTCGGTGATGATTTTTACCGCGAGCTGCGCGCAGATGACGACCGGATAGCGTGGCGCCCGGAAGGTGAGTTCGAAGCCTGTCGGCGCACCAGTTTTATCGACATCAACGACATGATGGTCGGCAAAATCGAGGATCGTTGGCCGCTGCTGGGCGAATTTCTCGGTTATGAGCCTGACGACCTGGCGCTGTACCAGGGCGAAGCGGTATTCGCTGACCCTCTGATCTCGGCGCACGTGCGAGGTTTGTACGCACGCTTCATCGAGGGGCGCGCCTATGAGGCGGGCATCGACGATTACGTCCGGCACACGCTGGCCGACATGCGGCGAAAACAGGTTGCCGAAACCGTCTGCGAGCACTTGCTGGCCAGCTACGACAACGCCGGCGGGCCAGAACAACTGCGGATGCTTGCCGAGGATTACCTCACCAATGGTTTCGGATTGAGCGAAACGCAGCTGGTGTGCCTGCTGTTTGCGCCGTTCATCGACAACGGCAAAGGTCTCGAACGCTTCCTGCGCAACTGTCATCCCGGCATGCTGGTCGCCATGCCTGACCTGCACCGCGCCATGCAAGGCTTGCACGCGCCGGAGCAGGTTTTGAAGTGGATAACGGAAGTGAGCGGGTTGCCGGTCAGATTGGTGATCCGCCTCTATGCAACAGGCCCTGTGCAGATTCATGCGCCCAGGCAATTAGCCTCGGAGAACGCGTCTGAGGATCAGGCGGGTTCGGCCTCGTCATTCGAGCGGTCGACGGAACGCTGACGGTGAGCCGGAGCCTGGGTTGTGAACCGATATCTACGGAAATGAGGGTGTGAAAAGCGCGCGGGACAACGACTTTGTTTATCAGGCAGTTTATCGATATCTGACCACGCTGATTGATGACGCCGGAGGTGGTGCGGCGGTACGCATGCCTTCCTTGCGACAACTGGCGGATCGACTGAATGTCTCCATTTCAACGGTGCAGTACGCCTATTCGCTTCTGGAGAAGGAAGGTCGAGTCTATTCGATAGCCAAGTCAGGGTATTACGCGCAAGCGCTGTTCAGCATGGATGCGCCCGGCAACGGCAATGATCTGCTGGAGACCGTGTACGTCAACGCCAGACGTCCCGGAATGTGTGTGTTGAGCGCCGACGAACCGGCCTCGCTGCAACCGCTGGACAGTCCGTTGTTGACGTTGGAACGTGAGCTTCTGCGCCAATATCCGCGTCAGCTACAGACATTCGTGCAACCTTGCGGAGAGCTGGAATTGCGGGTTGCCCTGGCAGCGCGGTACACGAGTTCGACAGAGCATTTCTGGCATGCCGATGACATCTATATCGGTGCTGATCTGCGCGGGGTCCTGGAGATTCTGATTTCGGTGCTTGAATTGCGTCACGCCAGCGTAATTGTCGAATCACCGTGCGACTGGGTGATATTGCGTCTGCTCGAGTCGTGCGGGGTGCGCGTGATCGAATGGCCATTGCTGGCCGAAGGCGTGCTTGACCTGTCGGTACTGCAATCGCTGCTGGAGAACGAGCCAGTACGTCTGGTTCTTTTGTCTTCAGTGCTGAGCATGCCCCACGGCAAGGGTTTCACCCATGAGCGTCAGCAGGCCGCCGCGCAGTTGCTCAATCAACATGGCGTCTGGGTGCTGGAAAACGACTGCTACAGCGAGCTCGACGAGCGCAATGATTCACAGCGTTTGCGCAGTTGGCTTGATCCTGAGCGTCTGCTGGTGTTTTCCACTTTCGAGAAATTCATCGGCGCTGAAGCGCCATTCGGCTTTGTCCTGTCGCGTCACTGGCGTGAGGCGCTGCAACGCCATTTTCTGCTGCGCGCATTTCGCTTGTCGCCGATCCGCCAAAAGGCGATTGCCCGGTTGTTGAATGGCGGGCGGCTTGATCAGCATTTATCTGTGCTGCGGCGAATGCTGGGTGAGCGGCGAGCCATGTTGATCCAGGTTCTGCACGAACGTTTGGGCGATACGCTGCAGATAGTCGAGCCGCAGGGCGGGGCGACGGTGTGGGTGCGTTCGTTACGGCCGGTCGACATGGCGAATGTGTTCCGTCGCCTGCTCAAGCAACAGATCATCGTGGCCCCCGGCGAGCTGTTCAGCCTGCAAGGTCTGCATGCGGATCATCTGCGGATAAGCGCGTTGCACCACGGCGAGCGGGATCTGCCGAGTGTCATCGGCTTGCTCGGCGATGCCTTGCGCCTGTCGCCCGGCCAATAACGTTAAAAAACATCGGGCGAGTTTCGGATACATCCCGTCGCACAGTGGTCAAACTGCCAGTAAACTGCGCTGCATTTCCTGAACCACTCCGATTTCAGAGGTTTTTGCATGACACTCAGTCCTTTTGCGGGCAAACCGGCACCGGCAGAACTGTTGGTCGACATCCCGCGACTGGTTACGGCCTATTACACCGGCCAGCCTGATGCATCGATTTCTACCCAGCGAGTGGCGTTCGGCACGTCCGGCCACCGCGGCAGTTCGTTCGATTTAAGTTTCAACGAATGGCACGTTCTGGCCATCAGCCAGGCGATCTGCCTGTATCGCGAAGCCCAGGGCATCACCGGCCCGCTGTTCGTCGGCATCGACACCCATGCATTGTCGACCCCGGCCGGCGCCAGCGCGCTGGAAGTCCTCGCCGCCAACGGCGTCACCGTGATGATCGCCGAAGGCGATGAGTACACGCCGACCCCGGCAGTTTCCCACGCCATTCTCTGCTACAACCGCGGCCGTACCTCTGGCCTGGCGGACGGTATCGTCATCACGCCGTCGCACAACCCGCCACAAAGCGGTGGCTACAAATACAACCCAACCAACGGTGGCCCGGCCGATACCCACATCACCAAGTGGATCGAAGCCAAGGCCAACGAGCTGCTGGCGAACAAACTGGCCGGGGTCAAACGCATCAGCTACGAGCAAGCGCTCAAGGCCAGCACGACCCATCGTCACGATTACTTGAACACCTATGTCGCCGACCTGATCAACGTCATCGACTTCGATGCCATCCGCGATGCCAAGCTGCGTCTGGGTGTCGATCCGTTGGGCGGAGCAGGGGTGCGCTACTGGTCGGCCATCGCCGAACACTACCGTCTTGACCTGGAAGTGGTGAATAAACAGGTCGATTCAACGTTCCGTTTCATGACCGTCGACTGGGACGGCCAAATCCGTATGGACCCATCGTCCAGCCACGCGATGCAGGGCCTGATTGGTCTGAAAGAGCGCTTCGACGTGGCATTCGCCTGCGATCCGGACCACGACCGCCACGGTATCGTCACGCCGTCCGGTGGTTTGCTCGCGCCGAACAACTATCTGGCGGTATCCATCGACTACCTGTTCCAGAACCGTCCGCAATGGCGCGCCGATGCCGCTGTCGGCAAAACCGTGGTCAGCAGCGGTTTGATCGACCGCGTGGCCAAGCGCCTGGGCCGTCGCCTGTACGAAGTGCCGGTCGGTTTCAAATGGTTCGCCGATGGCCTGTTTGATGGCTCGCTGGGTTTTGGCGGTGAAGAAAGTGCTGGCGCGTCTTTCCTGCGCAAGGATGGCGGCGTATGGAGCACTGACAAGGATGGCCTGATTCCAGCCTTGCTCGCCGCCGAAATGACCGCGCGCACCGGGCGCGATCCAAGCCAGGCCTACCGTGCGCTGACCGACGAACTGGGCGAACCGTTCTCGGTGCGTGTCGACGCCAAAGCCAACCCGGAGCAGAAGGCGCTGCTGAGCAAGCTGGCGCCGGAACAGGTCACCTCGACCGAGCTAGCGGGTGAGAGGATCAAGAGCATCCTCAGCCATGCACCGGGCAACGATCAGGCCATTGGTGGTCTGAAAGTCATGACCGAGAACGGCTGGTTCGCCGCGCGTCCTTCGGGCACTGAAGACATCTACAAGATCTACGCCGAGAGCTTCCTCGGCGACGACCACCTCAAGCAACTGGTGGCCGAGGCGCAAACCTTGGTGGATGGCGCTATTTCCACTAAGTGATGCGCACATGAAAAAGGGCAACCGTAATGGTTGCCCTTTTTTATTGCCTGCAGATCAAGCCAGGTCGACCAGTACGATTTCGCTGTCCTCGATCGCCGTGACCGTCAGCACTTGCTCGTGGGCCACCGCCACGCCGTCCCGCGCCTGCGCGCGCAGCCCGTTGACCTCGATCACGCCAGTGGCCGGAACCAGATAGGCGCGACGCCCTTCGTCGAGCCGGTATTCGGCTGTTTCACCAGCCTTGATGTTCGCCGCCACCAGACGTGCATTGGCGCGAATGTGCAGGCTCTCATCGTCGCCGTCCTTGCCGCTGGCCAGCGTCACAAAACCTTCGCGCTCGCCTTTGGGAAACGGCTTGGCGCCCCACGACGGCGGCGAACCGGTTTCAGTCGGCAGAATCCAGATCTGGAAGATCTTGGTTTCCTTGTCCTCCAGGTTGTACTCGCTGTGAGCGATGCCGGTGCCGGCGCTCATCACTTGTACGTCGCCGGCTTCGGTGCGGCCCTTGTTGCCCAGATTGTCCTGATGCGTGATGGCACCTTCTCGGACGTAAGTGATGATTTCCATGTCGCGGTGCGGATGCTGCGGGAAACCGGTACCTGCGGCAATGATGTCGTCGTTCCACACGCGCAAGTTGCCCCAGCTCATCCGCTGCGGATCGTAGTATTCGGCAAAGGAAAAGTGGTGATGCGCGTCCAGCCAGCCATGATGGGCGCCGCCCAGCGAGCTGAAGGGTCTGAGTTCAAGCATGATCGTCTCCTAATAAGGGTCGTCAGGGGGCGGGCCCCGTGGGTGATGACGACGATCATCTATCAGGCAATCATCGATAAAAAGCGCAAAAACTGCCGCATCATGATCAGGTTATTTGATGGGAATGCGCCTCGAAATCGTCTCATCCGACTTTCAATTCGTCGCCTAAACCGATGACCTGTAAGCATTTCGCTAGAACTGGACGGCAAATCCAGACACCATAGCCGCCACAGCCTCACACCCTGGAGTCCGTCAGCGTGGCGCAACACATTCCCGATCTTCCCCCTGAACTTCGTCCACTGGCCGAGATGCCCTGGTTCAAACGTCTGGCCGCGCGATTCTTTGGTCACGGGTTGACCAAGCTGCGCGCCCAGCACCGGGCGTCGTGGCTGCACGGGCAAGCCGACGGATTTCGCAGTGGCCACACCGCTGGCGTCGAATACGGTTTCAAGGAGGGCAAGCTTGAGGGTTTGGAGGAAGGCCGCCAGGTGCTGTTGATTCGCGACAGCCGCAACACCGAACATCGGCCGCCCAGCGTCGATAACCACCTGTTCGATGACTGGCGCCTGCCGCTGACGGCGGAACTGAAGAAGCGCATCAAGGCTGACGTTGCCCGTTTGCTTCCGGCCCACGCCCAGCCCAGCGCCGCACAGTGGAAGATGATTTTCAGCGATACGCCGTCCACCTCGGTGGTGGCCGGTGCCGGCGCCGGCAAATCGACCACGCTGGTGCTGCGCATTCTCTTGCTCAGCCATTATCTGGGTTTTGAGCTGGATTCGATGACCGTGGTGACCTTCACCCGCGAATCGCGCAAGGACTTCATCAACAAACTGATCGAAATCTTCACGCTGTGGGGGCAGCCGCTGAACCTCAAGCAGGCCCGCGAGCTGGTCAGAACCTTCCACTCACGCATCCTGCCGATGGTGCGCAGCCTGCCGGGTTTCGAGCGTTTGCAGGCCTTCGAGAACCTCAGCGATCGCCCGCAAAGCGGCGCGGAGGAGGTCGACAGCAATCCGTTTGACCTGCGCATCAATGACGCGCAGCGCCAGCAACTTAATGCTTGTTATCACCGCCTGTTCAACGACGACGAGCGTTTCCGCCAGTTGATCCAGCCGCTGTCCCGTGCCGGATTACAGTTGAAGGAACTGGAGCGCGATCATCCTGATGTGCAGAAACGCATGGCGGTCACCGAACTGGCGGCCAAGCGCGATGAAGAGCTCTGCGATGTGATTGAAGATTTATGGTTTCGTGCAGGGGCGTGGCCCATTAAAGGCATCGAGCCGAATCGGCAGGCCTTCGAAATCAATGGCTCGAAGTTCCACGCTCATGGCTATATTCCCAGCCTAGATGCCTGGGTGGTGCTCGGCTTTGATGCGAGGGAAAACGCCCAGCTGACCCGACCCAACGCCAAGCTGAGTGTCCGTGCAGAGTGGGCGGTCAAACGCACCCTGTTTCAAGCTTTCTGCCGTAAGCCATTGATCTGGCTGGATAGTTACGAGTCATCCAGGCGCGTTCTTGCGACGTTGGCCGGAGATGCCAGCGCCGGTCCCGGCTTCGATTACAAGGTCAAAGGCGAGCTGGCATCGGCGCCATTGCTGGATTGTTTTGTCGCCGCAGCAGGCTTTATCGAAAACCTCGGCCTGGATGTACCAGACGCGGCCAGTCGGATGAGCTTCGCCAAGGACGACCCTGATCGTTTTTTCTTTGAAGCCCTGAGCCTGTTCTGGCGCGCATTTGAAGATCATCTGCTGGATCAGAAACCGCCAGTGATGACCTACAACCGCATGTTCGCGCTGTTCAGCGAGCACTCGCCGGAAAACCTCAAGCTGCTCAGCGATGAGTTGCTGCGGCCTATGGCGCATTTGATGATCGATGAGTTCCAGGACGTATCGCCGCAGATCGTTTCGTGGATTCGTGCCAGCCTCAATGAAATCCGCAGCCGTGGCCCGGCCATGCACGTTGGGCGAGGGGCGCAGCGTTCGTCGCTATTGTGTGTTGGCGATGACTGGCAGTCGATTTACGGTTGGCGCGGCAGCTCACCGAGCTACTTCATGGAGTTCAACAAGGAATTTCCTTCACCGAGCACCACAAGAGTGATGCTCAGTGACAACTATCGCAGCCATCAGCACATCATCGACGCCGCCGAACACATCGTCCGTGTAGCGCCGGCAATCGCAGGCAAGAAGGCCAAGGCCAGTGGTGAGCCCAAGCCGCTTCACCCGGTCAATGTGCTTGAGCGGGATGATAAAGCATTGGGTCAGCGCTTGGCCGAGCATTATCGGCGCGGCGATTCAATCTTGATGCTTTATCGAAAAAGCAGCGATAAGTTATTGATAGAGCAGCATATTCAGCCTGTACTTAATGTAGATTCGAGCTTGCCCTATGACGCGCGGCGGCTGAAGCAACTGACCTATCACAGCGCCAAAGGCTTGCAGGCTGACGCAGTATTTCTGCTGGGTGATTGCCAGCATCTGACCAGTTCTCCGTACAAGAATCAGGTCTATCGCATGGCGGGATTGGGCAAAAGTGGCGACAGCGAGCCGTACGACACTGCGCAAAAGGACGAAATCCTGCGCCTTGCCTACGTCGGTATCACGCGCGCCGTCAGTCATTGCTACTGGTATGTCGAACCGCAGGAAACCCAAGCGGTAAACATGCCGAGGGCGTCGGATCAAGTCGCCAAGGGCAAGCCGTTCTTCGTCGACCATCGACGCGAAAAGGCCAGCGCCTGACCCATAAAAAGCCCGCATCACTGCGGGCTTTTTGTTTTAAATCAGGTGGTTATGCGTAGTTCTTGAGAGATTCCGGAGGAGTGAAGGCTTCCAGCTCATCCTCGATGGCTTCGATCATGCGCTCGACATCCGCCGCGTTCATCACCGTTGCGCAGGGAATGCCAGCGATGGCGATCATGGTTTCGCCGCTGGCCCGATCGAAAAGACGGGCGATCATGCTGCCCGGCGCATCCATCGTCGCTTCGAAACCCATGGGATGAAAATGCCAGCGCATCAGCTGGCAAGCGTTTGGAAAGGTGACTTTGCTGAACCCTTTATTCATGGTGTTGCCCGCCTGCTTCATCGAGCGCTTCCTTTTGCTCATGTTAGGTGGGAAGAGCCTTCATTGGCTCAACCAGTGCTTGAGCTTTAAAAGTAGCATCCGTGTGTGAAAAAACTGTGAGTTTTTTCAGTCCGTTTAGCGATTGATTCGCATTTTTTGATGTAAGTCACTGGCTCATCGATTATCGCCAAAACGCCACCATGGATTTTTCATTGAAGCGGCAGAGGAAGTTGGGCAAGCTCGGTTCTTTTTCGCCGAGCCGCTTATGCACGCTGATGAAGACGGCCCCGAACAGACCCAGGCCACGGCCGCCACGGTCATGCGCTATCACCTGAGCTGGAAACACCGGGATCTGGACAGCGTCATGGCGCTTTATCACGCCGAGATCCAGTACAACGATTTCTTTCAGAACCGGGTGCTCGGTCTGGATGAGTTACGCGAATACGTGCGCGTGAGCATGCCGCGAGAATCCGACGAACTGCTCGAACATTGCGACCGAATCCGGGTGGATGGCAACACCGCATTCATTCAATACGAGGTGACCTTGCGCGGCGGCGACGGCCTGGTGTCGTTTCGTTCCAGCGAAGCGATCACGGTCAAGGACGGCTTGATCTGGCGCGTCAACGAGTATGCCTCGCTGGTGCGTACTCAAGCCGACGGTAGCTCCGCGCCAAGCCGTCCGGCGGTCAGCAGGCTAGGTCTGTCACCGCGGCAACTGAGCTTCATGGCCGAAGACCTGCAACAGTATTTCGAAAAGCAGCAGCCCTATCTGGACCCTGAGCTTGACCTGCAACGCGTGGCGAAGGAGTGCGGGTACAGCCGCAATCAGATTTCCTATCTGCTTAATCAGGTGCTCGGGCAAAGCTTTTATCGCTACGTCAATCAGGCGCGCCTGCAGCATTTGCTGCGTGCGCTGGACAGCGCCACGCCGCCGTTGCGCGTCGACGAGCTGGCGTTCGCCGCCGGTTTCAATTCGCTGTCAGCGTTCTACAAATGCTTTCGCGAACACACCGGCCAGTCGCCCAAGGCCTACGCCAAACAAATTTCTCTGCGGGCACGCGCGCAAGACATCCACTGAAGGCAGCCACTAGGATCGACGCCATCGAAAGTTTTCAGTGGCGGAGTCTGGCATGTCGGCGTGGCGCACGATCAGTTTGTGGATGGATCAGCTCGATGAGCCGCTATTGGCGCGGCCCGCGTTGGAGCGTGACCTGGATGTCGACGTGGCGATCATCGGCGCCGGTTACACCGGACTGTGGACGGCGTACTACCTGAAAAAACAGGCGCCCGGCCTGGATATCGCCATCGTCGAGGCGCAAACCGCCGGGTTCGGTGCATCCGGACGCAATGGCGGCTGGCTGATGGGTAATTTGCTGGGCGAGGATCGTTTGTTCGCAGGCTTATCGCCGCAGCAGCGCAGGGCGTCGTTCGATCTGCTGCACAGCATCCCCGATGAAGTGGAGATCGTCCTCGAACGCGAAGGCATCGACTGCGATTACCGTAAGGGCGGGGTGCTTTATTGTGCGGCGCGCTACCCAGAGCAGGAAACCGTTCTGCGCGATTACCTGAGCAAGCTGCACGCCCAAGGCCTTACCGATAACGACTACCGCTGGCTCAGTCCCGAGCAGCTGGCCCGGCAGATCCGCGTGGCCAAGCCCTACGGCGGCATCTTCGCCCCCCATGTCGCGACCATTAACCCGGCGAAACTGGTCCGTGGTCTGGCGCGGACCGTGCAGAACATGGGCGTGAAAATCTACGAAAACAGCCCGGTCACCCACTGGCAACCCGGCAGTCTGCGTACCGCCAAGGCCAGCGTGCGCAGCCGTTGGATCGTCCCGGCGGTGGAAGGTTATTCGGTGACCTTGCCGCCACTTGGCCGTTATCAATTGCCGGTGCAAAGCCTGATTGTCGCCACCGAGCCGCTGTCCGCTGCGACCTGGGACGAAATCGGCCTCAATCGCGGCCAGGCCTTCAGTGAATTCAGCCGTCAGGTCACCTATGGCCAGCGCAGTGCCGACAATCGTCTGATCTTCGGCGCCCGTGGCGGTTATCAGTTCGCCGGCAAGCTGCGCCATGACTTCAACCTCACCCGCGATGAGGTCGAACTGCGCCGCTATCTGTTCGGCGAACTGTTCCCGCAGCTGAAAAATGTGCAGATCACCCACGCCTGGGGCGGCAACCTTGGCATGTCGCGGCATTTCAAGCCGCACATGCTCTGCGACCGCGCCAACGGCATCGCGTTGTCTGGCGGTTATGGCGGCGAGGGCGTCGGTGCCAGCAATCTCGGCGGCCGGACGCTGGCCGATCTGATTCTTGAGCGCGACAGCGAGCTGACCCAACAACCGTGGGTCCTGCCCGACGGTGGCATTCATGCGCTGCGTGCCTGGGAGCCAGAGCCATGCCGCTGGCTCGGCTACAACGCGATCATCAAAAGTTTCGTGCACGAAGACCAGACCCTGGCCAATCCCGCGACCGCGCCCTGGCGGCGCAAGCTCGCCAGCCGGGTTGCCGGGTTCATGGAAGGTTTCATGCACTGAACGTCGTTTCCCTCAATAAACAGGTCACGCCATGAGCATCACCCAATTCAAGAACACCGCCACGCTCGAGCTCGAAGAATCCAACCCGGTCGCCGTGCCCCTCGGCGAACCCGTCGCAATTGCCTCGACCACCAGTGTCGAGCGCGACGACGGTGTCGAAACCGGCGTCTGGGAATGCACCCCGGGCCGCTGGCGGCGGCAGATCACCGCGCAGGAGTTCTGCCATTTCATTTCCGGGCGCTGCACCTTCACCCCCGACGGTGGCGGCGAAACCCTGCACATACAAGGCGGCGACGCACTGATGTTGCCTGCCAACACGCTCGGGATCTGGGATATCCAGGAAACCGTGCGCAAGAGCTACGTGCTGATTTTCTGATTGTTTGATCCTTTGATTGCCTGCCAACAAAAAAAGCCCATACAGGAATCGCCCCATGATCCAGAAAACCCTCGCATTGGCGCCGCTGTTGCTGGCCGCTTCCGTCAGTCACGCGGCCGAGACGGTCAAGGTCTACAACTGGTCCGACTACATCGCCCCGGACACCACGAAGAATTTCCAGAAAGACACGGGCATCGGCGTCACCTACGACGTTTACGACAGCAACGAAACCCTCGACGGCAAGCTGATGACCGGCAAATCCGGTTACGACGTGGTTTTTCCGTCGAACCACTTCATGGCGCGGCAGATTCAGGGTGGGGCGCTGAAGAAACTCGACAAGAGTCAGTTGCCGAACTGGAAGAATCTCAACCCGGCGCTGCTCAAGGCCTTGCAGGCCAATGACCCGAACAACGAGCACGGCTTCCCGTATCTTTGGGGCAGCACCGGTATCGGCTACAACATTGCCAAGGTCAAAGCGGTGCTGGGCGACAACGCGCCGGTGGATTCCTGGGATCTGATCTTCAAGCCCGAATACATGGAAAAACTGCAGAAGTGCGGCGTGGCGATCCTCGACAACGGCCCGGAACTGCTCCCGGCGGCGCTCAACTATCTGGGCCTGCCGCACCACAGCAAAAATCCCGAAGACTACAAAAAAGCCGAATCCCTGTTGATGAAAGTGCGGCCCTACGTCAGCTACTTCCATTCCTCCAAGTACACCAGTGATTTGGCCAATGGCGACATCTGCGTAGCGGTCGGCTTTTCCGGCGACATCCTGCAAGCGGAGAACCGCGCCAAGGAAGCCAAGAACGGCGTCGAGATCGGTTATGCGATTCCCAAGGAGGGCGCGGCGATCTGGTTCGACATGGTCGCCATGCCCGTCGACGCACCGGACGAAAAGGCCGGCTACGCCTTCATGAACTACCTGCTGCGCCCCGATGTCATGGCCGGCATCACCAATTACGTGCATTACGCCAATGGCAACGA
Organism: Pseudomonas sp. PS01270; assembly: GCF_029959775.1. Taxonomy (NCBI): domain Bacteria; kingdom Pseudomonadati; phylum Pseudomonadota; class Gammaproteobacteria; order Pseudomonadales; family Pseudomonadaceae; genus Pseudomonas; species Pseudomonas sp. PS01270. Next base: position 41,722 of record NZ_JASCPT010000040.1, read on the forward strand.
ACAGGCGGACACGCTCATCGATCCGGCGATCAAGAACGACACCAAGGTTTACCCGAGTGCGGAAATGATGGGCAAGCTGTTCGCGCTGGAAGCGATGCCGCTGAATATCGACCGGATCCGGACGCGGGTTTGGAACAAGATTCGTACCGGCAGCTGAGTTTTTTCAGGCCAACGTACAAGACCCCTGTGGGAGCGAGCCTGCTCGCGAAGCGGTTTGACATTCGACACTTATGTTGACTGGCTTGGCGTC